>CAJCBN010000391.1 GCA_903960645.1 uncultured Actinomycetes bacterium
CGTCGATCCCGGCGCCGACGCCACGTTCGGCGGCATGGCCGCCACGGGCGCGAGTGGCACCACCGCCGTGCGCTACGGAACCATGCGGGAGAACGTCCTCAGCCTGACCGTCGTGACCGCCGACGGCGCGATCATGCGCACCCGCTCACGCGCCCGCAAGTCGTCGGCCGGCTACGACCTGACGCACCTGATGATCGGCTCGGAGGGCACGCTCGGTGTGATCACCGAGCTGACCCTCAAGCTCCACCCGCTGCCCGAGGCCACCGCCGCCGCCGTGGTCAACTTCCCCACCGTCAAGGCCGCGGTCGAGGCTGCCACTGAGACCATCCAGCTGGGCCTGCCTGTCGCACGCGTCGAGCTGGCCGACGAGGTGACGATGCGCGGCATCGGCGAGCGCTCCTCGCTGCCGATGGCCGCCAAGCCGACCCTGTTCTTCGACCTGCACGGCACCGTCGCCGGCGTGCAGGAGCACGCAGCGGCGCTCGGCGAGATCGTCCGGGCGCACGGCGCCGAGGGCTTCGAGTGGACGACAGATGCAGCGGAGTCGAAGCGGCTCTGGTCGGCGCGCCATCAGGCCTACGAGTCGACGCTCGCGCTGCGCCCCGGCTCGCGCGGCATGGCGACCGACGTCTGCGTGCCGGTCTCGCGCCTCGTCGACTGCATCGAGGAGACCCGCGTGGACCTCGATCAGTCCGGCGTGTTCGCCGGCATCGTCGGCCACGTCGGCGACGGCAACTTCCACCTCACCATCGCGCTCGACCCCGCCGTTCCTGCGGAGGTCGAGGCCGTCGAGCAGCTGCACGACCGGCTCGTGCACCGCGCAATCGCGATGGAGGGCACGTGCACGGGTGAGCACGGCGTCGGTTACGGCAAGGCGCATTTCCTCCACGTCGAGCACGACGCCGAGACGATGGCGATGATGCGCCGCATCAAGGATGCAATGGATCCGCTCGGGCTGATGAACCCCGGCAAGGTGCTGAGCCGATGAGCGAGATTCGCACGTGGACAAACGGCGCGGCCTGGCTGGCCGAGTTCGAGACGGGCGCCGACGCGATGGACTCCTTGGAGGGCGGCTGGCTCGACGTGCAGCCGGAGCTGGCGGAGGAGGGCTGCGCTGCGGTGCGCGCCGGTGTCGAGCCGCTCGCGCAGGAGCTGCGCACCGGCGAGCTTGGCCGCGGCGTCACCACGGTCGTGCTGCACGCGCGCGGGCTCGAGATCGAGGTGTTTCCCGAGCCGATCGAGGCCGTCGCTGGCGAGCACTTCGGCGGGATCGAGCGCGGTGACTGGGGCACGCGCGGCGGCGAGGATCCGGACGCCCGCTGGGAGGGCGTCGACGCGGCACCGGACTACGACGGAATCGACGAGGCCCCGTGAAGCCGGCGAACCGTCCGGCGACGCTGGCGGCGGTCGTGCAGGGCGGCCTCTGCACCAGCTGCGGCATCTGCGCGAGCATCGATCCGCGGATCGACATGCGACTCGCTCCGAACGGCCACCTCCGCCCACACCTGCCCGACGACGTCGACCCCGCGCTGGTCGAGGTGTGCCCGGGGGCGACCGTGATCGGCCCCGATCCGCAGGCCCTCGACGCGGGCACGACTCTCGACCCGGTCTGGGGACCGCGACGGGCGATGCACCGCGCCTGGGCGATGGACCCAACCGTGCGTCATACGGCGGCGGCGGGCGGTGTCCTGACCGCCCTCGGCATGTACCTGCTCGAGTCCGGTCGCGTCGACGCGATCCTGCACGTCCGTGCCGCACCGGACGACCCGGCGCTGACGCTTCCACAGATCTCGCGCACGCCGGAGGAGGTGCTGAGCGGCGCGCAATCGCGCTACGGACCGGTCGCCCCGCTCCTGCCCGTGCAGGACCTGCTCGACGCCGGCAGCCGCTTTGCGGTGATCGCCAAGCCGTGCGACCTGAACGCCATCCGCAACCTCGCCCGCCGCGATCCGCGCGTCGACGAGCAGGTCGCGTACCTGCTGACGATCTTCTGCGGGACGACCGCGGGCGACGACCTGCCGCGGAATCTGGCGCGCGCGCACGGCATGGATCCCGACGCGCTCACGGTGTTCCGCTACCGCGGCATGGGCTGGCCCGGGCTGACCACGCTGGAGGACGCCGGCGGGCAACGCGCTGAGCTGTCCTACGAGGCGGCCTACCTCGACGAGTCCGAGACGCGCTGGAGCTACGACGCGCCGTGGCGCTGCAAGGTCTGCCCCGACCAGCTCGGCGAGGTCGCCGACCTGTCCGTGCCCGACGGCTGGCTCCTCGACGCCGACGGGCGGCCGCTGCACGACGAGGCACCGGGCGTGAACGTCATCCTCGAGCGCACCGCCCGCGGCTCGGAGCTGGTCGCGGCTGCCGTCGCGGCGGGCGCCATCGAGCTGGCCGAGCTGTCCGAGCGCGACTTCGAGTGCATGCATGCCGACCATCGCGGCTATCGCCTCGGCGAGCCGGGCCGTCTGGCCGGGCTGCGCGAGGCAGGTGCGGCCGAACCGCGCACGCAGGGCTATCGCCTCGCGCAGATGATCGAGCTCGCCGGCGACGAGCTGCTCGCCGCCCAGCGCGATGGCACGCTCGCCCGCATCGCGCAGGGCC
>CAJCBN010000392.1 GCA_903960645.1 uncultured Actinomycetes bacterium
CCGCGGCGGTCTGGCCGACGCGATGCTCGCGGGCGGCTCCGAGTGCGGCGTCACGCCCGTCGGCGTCGGCGGCTTCCACGGCATCCGCGCCTGCTCCACGCGCAACGACGATCCCGCCGGCGCCAGCCGGCCGTTCGACGCGACGCGCGACGGCATCGTGCTCGGCGAGGGCGCGACCGTTCTCGTTCTCGAGGAGCTCGAGCATGCGCTGAGCCGTGGCGCGACCATCCTCGCCGAGGTCACGGGCTACGGCCTGTCGTCCGACGCGCACAACGTCACTGAGCCCGATCCGACCGGCGAGAATCCCGCGCGCGCCCTGCGCAACGCGATTGCCGACGCTGGCCGCACCGTCGACGACATCCAGTACGTCAACGCCCACGGCACCTCGACGCCGATCGGCGATGCCGCCGAGACGCGCGTGCTCAAGAAGGTCTTCGGCGAGCGCGCGTACGCAGTGCCGGTGTCCTCGACCAAGTCGATGACGGGTCACCTGCTCGGCGCGACGGGGGCCACGGAGGCCGCGATCTGCGTGCTCGCGATCCAGGGCGGCTACCTGCCCCCGACGATCAACCTGCACCATTCCGACCCCGACTGCGATTTGGATTACGTGCCGAACGTGATGCGTGAGCAGACCATTGATGTTGCCCTCTCGAACGGCTTCGGTTTCGGCGGGCATAACGCCTCGCTGGTGATCGAGCGCTTCCGGGAGCAGCGCGACACGTGACGCCCGTCGAGGTCAACGTGGAGCGCTCGGGCGGCGAGGAGGGCGGCGGACGCCGCCATCCGAACACGTGCCCCGAGTGCCGCTCGCACTACCGCGACGACGAGCTTCGACACGCGCAGCGCGTCTGCGCCCAGTGCGGGCACCACTTCGTGGTGGGTGCGATGGAGCGCATCGACCAGCTGATTGATGCCGGCACCTTCGTCGAGATCGGCGCTGAGCTGCGCGCTGCCGACCCGCTGGCCTTCGTTGACCTCAAGCCCTACACGGATCGCCTGACGGACGCCGAGCTGCAGACCGGGCTCGGCGACTCGCTCGTGGCCGGTCATGGCCGCATCGTGGGGCGCGAGACGGCCCTCGCGGTGATGGACTTCGCCTTCATGGGCGGCTCGATGGGCAGCGTGATGGGCGAGCGCTTCTGCCTGGCCGCCGACTACGCCGAGCAGCACGGCGTGCCGCTGATCAGCGTCACCGGCTCGGGCGGTGCGCGCATGCAGGAGAACATCCTCGCGCTGATGCAGATGGCCAAGACCGTAGGCGCTGTGGACGCGCTGCGCGAGGCGGGCCTGCCGTACATCTCCGTCCTCGCGCACCCGACGACCGGTGGCGTGATCGCCTCGTTTGCGTCGCTCGGCGACGTCGTCATCGCCGAGCCCGGCGCCCTGCTGTCGTTTGCTGGCCCGCGCGTGGTCGAGCAGACGACGGGCGAGAAGGTGGCGGCCGACTTCGGCCGCGCCGAGTCGAACCTGCGCCTCGGCCAGCTCGACGCCGTCGTGCCGCGGCGCGAGCTGCGGGGCGAGCTCGCAAAGCTGCTGATGCTGTTCTCGCCGGCCGAGGACGAGCCGACGGGAGACAACGAACCGTTGATGACGATCGTCGAGGGCGAGGCCAATCCGATCGACCGCCTGCTCGGCCGGCTGCGACGGGGGCGACGACATGGTTAGGGTCAGCGACGAGGTGCGCCGCCTGCGCAAGCGCTTCGAGGCGCGCGCCGAGGA
>CAJCBN010000393.1 GCA_903960645.1 uncultured Actinomycetes bacterium
CCGGACTCGTCGGTGGTCAGGAACGACGGCATCATCAGCGGCCACCAGGCCCCGTGGAGCGTGTTGGCGGTCCACATGATCCAGCGGTAGACCTCCGGGCGGCGCGGGTCGCCGAGCGGCGGGATCAGGCCCGATTCGGGAAAACGGTCGGCGATGTGCAGCAGCACGGCGCCGGTCTCGTAGACCTTGACGTCGCCCTCCTGCAGCGCCGGCACCCGCTTGAGCGGGTTGACCTCCGCGAACGCCGGGATCGCGTCCCGGTTGCGCGGATGGATATTGACCGCCTCGTAGGCGGCGCCGGCCTCCTCGAGAGCGGCGCGAGCCGCGAAGGACGAGGACCCGGTGATCTGAAACAGTTGCATCATCGGCCGTGAACCTATCAGAGCCGCCCCACTGGCCGTCGGATGCCTCGGCGCCGGGCGGATTCCCCGTACCATTCGGCACATGGAGGCTCTGCGCCAACTGCCATCCGTCGAGCATGTGCTCAACGACCCCGCCCTCGCCGGTCTCGTCGGCGAACTCGGCGCCGGTGGCGCGACCGAACTCGTGCGACGTGCCCTCGACGCGCGCCGCGCCGCGCTGCTCGACGGCGCCGACGCAGCGGTCGACCGCGACGCCGAGACCGCGATGATCGCCGCGACCGCGCGCGCGCTCGATGCGCAGCCGCTGCGCACGGTCATCAACGCCACCGGCGTGATCGTCCACACCAACCTTGGTCGTTCGCCACTGGCCCCCGAGGCCGTCGCCGCCGTCGCCGCCAGCGCGGGCGCCTACGCCGACCTCGAGCTCGACCTGGCCACCGGTCAGCGCGGCTCCCGCCAGACCCACGTCGGACCGCTGATTGCGCGCCTGACCGGTGCCGAGTCCGGCATGGCCGTCAACAACGCGGCCGGTGCGCTGGTGCTCACGCTCGCAGCGCTCGCTCACGGTCGCGAGGTGATCGTGTCGCGCGGACAGATGATCGAGATCGGCGATGGCTTCCGCCTGCCGACGATCATGGAGCAGGCCGGTGCGCGCCTCGTGGAGGTCGGCGCGACGAACCGCACCCGCCTCGACGACTACGCCGCCGCGATCACCCCGGCGACGGCGCTGATCCTGCGCGCCCACCCCTCGAACTTCCGCGTCATCGGCTTCACCGAGGAGGTCGCGACCGCCGACCTCGCGCGCCTCGGCCGCGAACGCGGCGTCGTCACCGTCGACGACATCGGCTCGGGGCTGCTCCTGCCCGACCCCGACCTGCCCGGCGAGCCGACCGCGCGCGGCGCGATCGACGACGGCGCCGATGTCGTCCTCTTCTCCGGCGACAAGCTGCTCGGCGGACCGCAGGCCGGCGTGATCGCCGGGCGCGCCGACCTCGTGCAGACGATCGGACGCCACCCGCTGGCGCGCGCGCTGCGCATCGACCGCCTCAGCCTCGCCGCGCTCCAGGCCACCCTCCGCCTGCACGGCGACCCCGAGCGCGCCCGCACAGCCGTGCCGGTGCGACGCCTGATTAGCACCCCACTCGCCGAGGTCCAG
>CAJCBN010000394.1 GCA_903960645.1 uncultured Actinomycetes bacterium
CGGTCAGGCCGCCCACGCCGGAGTCGAACATGCCAATCGGGGCGTCCGCGTTCACGCCCATAGGCTACGGGGCGTCGCACCACGACGACGCGCCACGCCGCCGACGGCAGGCGCGACGCGGTACCTGTGGCGCACACGGAAGACAAGCGCACGAGCGGCGTACCACGTCCTGCTGCGTATGACACGGTGGGCCCGGGCCCACCGTGTCACGCGCCATCTGTCGCCATTACCCGCTGATTGCGCACACCAAACGCCGTGGTTCTCGCCGATCCGCATAGCGCCTGCACCGGCTACGAACGCAGGGCACGCGCACCGGGACCGCCATGTCATCGACTCAGGCCGGATATGCGCGCTGTGTGGCAAATGAGGTGTGACAAGGCGGGCCCGGGCCCAGAATGTCCCGCCCGCGGATGCGAGCGCGGCGCGCAGACCCCCAAGGCCGTCCGCCTCCGCATCGAACGCGCCGGTTAGAGCACCGGTCAGAGCGCCGGACGCCGTCCGCCTCCGCCGCGGTTGCAGGCCCCTATTCGGAACTCCAACTAGCCGGTGACGGGGCCGGCGGCGCCCGTCTGCCCGAAGCGGACCGAGCGGACGGCCGTGCGGACAGGACCGGATGTCGGTCGGAAGCGCAGGGCCGCCGCGACCGCGAGCGGTCGTGCGGCGAGGGCCTGCTCGGCGCGCGCGGACAGCGAGCAGCGGAGCACGAGGATGGATGCGCGCTTCGGCTGCGCGCTCGCGCGGCAGACCGCGCCTGCCATGCCCGTGGCAGTGCCGACCTGGGCGAGGCGGCCCGCCGAACCAACGCGTACACGCGTCACGATGGTCAGGCCCGAGCGCCGCGTGGAGATGACCGCGAGGCCGATGCGCGGAGTCGCGACGACGGACGCAGACACGCCCGTGCCCTCGAGGTTGGCCGCCGTCGCCGAGAACCGGTAGGCACGGCCGTTGCGCAGCCCCGTGATCGTGCACGAGGTCGCCCCAGCAGCCGCAGTGCAGCTCGGCGCCGCCTTCGGCGAGTCCTTCTGCATGGAGGCGGTCGCGGTGAAGCCGGTCACCGGGCTGCCGCCGTCGGAGGCCGGTGCCTGCCAGGTGACCGTGACACGACTATCGCCGACGATGATCTTCAGGTCGCGCGGGGCGCTCGGGAGACCGGCGCAGGGCTGCGTCGCGGCCGTGTACTGGGCCAGCAGGAAGGGGTAGCCGCCGTTTGCGCTCGGGCAGATGCCCCACGTCGCGGCGGTGGGAGCCGACCAGCCGCGGGTGATCGTCCAGCCGGCGGCGCTGTAGGTGCCGAGCGTCTGCAGCTGTGCCGTTGTCTGGCCAGTCGCCACGTCGCCGGAGCTCGCAGTCTGGCCGGTGGTCGTCGTATTCCAGAACGAGGTCGGTACTGCCGCCGTGCTGATCGCCGTGCTGCAGGCCGAGATCCCGACGCTCGCACAGCCGAGCAACTGCGTGCCCACGAGGCCACCGGTCTGGCTGCCCGTGACGCGCCCGACCGCGTAGGCCCGGATCACCGCGGCACCCGTCGCCATCCCGCCGATGAGGCCACCGGCCGCGCCGGCCCCCGCCACGGCGCCGCTGGCGTAGACGTCGACCAGGAGGCTGGTCTGCGGCTCCGAGCTCAACGGCCCATAGCCAGAAAAGAAACTTCCCACCAGTCCGCCCGCCGAGCCGTCGCTCGCGGAGACCGCGCCGGTGGCGAAGGAGCGGGACACGGTCGCTCCGTCCACATCCCCGATCAGGCCGCCGACCTGCGTGGCGCCGGAGACCGCGCCGGTCGCCGCGCTGTCGGTGACCGTCGCCGACAGCTCCCGAATCAACACCGAGACGTCGCCCACAGACGTGATGCACCTGGACGCAGCAGAGCCGATCAGCCCGCCCACGCTGACGAGGCCCGAGACGACCGCCTCCGATCGGCTGTCGCTGATCGGCGAACTGCAGGCCAGGCCGACCAGGCCTCCGGTGGCATTCGTACCGGCGATCGTCGAGTTGAGCACGCGCACGCGCAGGATCTGGCTGCCCACGGCACGGCCGGCCAGCGCACCGCTCCAAGAGGAGATCTCAGTCGCGGTCACCCGTGCGCCGCTGATCACGAGATCCCGCACCGTGCCCCCGTAGAGGGCGCCGAACAGGCCGTGTCCGGCAGCGGCGTGCTGAACAG
>CAJCBN010000395.1 GCA_903960645.1 uncultured Actinomycetes bacterium
ATCCCCGCGGCGGATCTCCGCGAACATGTCCACGGCCGTGTCGTCGGCGGTGACGAGGCGCTCCGGCACCTGGGGCTGCCACGGTGAGAAGCGCAGGTCGGGGCGGGGGACCCGCGTCAGGACGTTGAGCCCGCTGAGATCGAGCGGCGGGCGGGTCGCGAAGACCTGGCGCAAATCCACGTCAAGCGCCTCAATCAGCATCGACCGCATATCCGCAGGCATCGCCTCGTCGATCTCAAGCCGCACCACATCGCCGAAGCGGCGGCGCGAGAGCTCGCGCTCGACGGCCTCGAGCAGGTCGTCCGCGCCCTCCTTGAGTTCGAAGTCGGCGTCCCGGGTGACGCGGAAGGTGCTCGAGCCGACGATCTCCATGCCCGGGAAGAGCGCGGGCAGGCCATGCGCGATGACGTCATCGATACGCACGAAGCGGCTGGCCTCGCCCACGCGGATCAGCCGGGGCAGCACCTCGGGCACCTTGACGCGGGCGAAACGGGTCTCCCCGGTCGAGGGGTCGCGCACCGTCACGCCGACCGACAGGGACAGGTTCGAGATGTACGGGAACGGCTGCCCCGGGCCGACCGCCAGCGGGGTCAGCACGGGGTAGAGCTGCTGATCGAAGACCGTCGCGATCTCCTCGCGCTCCTCCGGCTCGAGCTCCTCCAGCGCGACGACCTGAATCCCCTCGCGGGCCAGCGACGGGAGCAGGCTGCCGTGCAGCAGATCCTCCAGCTGGGTCAGCATCAGGCGGTAGCGCCCGGCGATCTCGTCGAGCGTCTCCTGCGGTGGTGTGCCGTCACTGGGCACCGTGCCCTGCACGACGTGGTCGATCAGGCCGGCGACGCGCACCATGAAGAACTCGTCGAGATTGTTGGCGTAGATCGAGCAGAAGCGCAGGCGCTCGAGGAGCGGGATCGTGTCGTCGCCGGCCAGCTCGAGCACACGATGGTTGAAGTCCAGCCAGGAGAGCTCGCGGTTGAAGAGGCGCGGTCCCAGGGCGCCGCCCGCGGCTGCCGCGAGCGGGTCAACGGCGTCTGCGTCCGAGGCATCCATGCGGAGAAGCGTACCGCTGACCGGTGCTCTGGCGATCCTCCTGCCGCCTGCGAAACCAGTTCGTAACCAGACCCACCCCGGGGCAGTACCCATGTGCCGCTGCCAAGCCGCGAGACTCGTTGCGACAGGTTCGAGAACGTCCACACCCGGAGGAACAGCACGTGACCAAGCGGAAGACCCTCACCACGATCCTCGCCGTCGGCGCCATCGGTGCCCTCATTGCGGGCTGCGGCGGCGGCCGCGAGGAAGCGACCACTGCGGCCGACGCAAGCGTGTCGACCAGCGATCTCACCGGCGCCATCGTCATCGACGGCTCCAGCACGGTCGCCCCGTTCGCCACGATCGCCGCCGAGCGCTTTGAGGCGGCCAACCCCGGCGTCTCCGTGACCGTCGGCACCTCCGGCACCGGCGGTGGCTTCGAGAAGTTCTGCGCTGGCGAGACCGACGTCTCCAACGCCTCCCGCGGCATCAAGGACGAGGAGATTGCGGCCTGCACCGAGGGTGGCATCGAGTACACCGAGATGCTGGTGTCCTACGACGGCCTCGCCATCGTGGCGAACCCCGAGAACGACTGGGCCTCGTGCCTGACGACGGACCAGCTGGCCAAGATCTGGGGCCCCGGCTCCAAGGTCAACTCCTGGCAGGACGTCGACGCGTCGTTCCCCGACGTGGCACTGAAGCTGTACGGCCCTGGCACTGACTCGGGCACGTTCGACTACTTCACCGACGAGATCAACGGCGAAGAGGGCGCAAGCCGCACGGACTACTCCCCGTCCGAGGACGACAACGTCACCATCCAGGGCGTGTCTGGCGAGCAGGGCGGACTCGGCTACTTCGGGCTCTCCTACTACGAGGAGAACAAGGACAAGCTGAAGCTGATGGAGGTCGACAGCGGCGCTGGCTGCGTCGCCCCGAGCGTCGCCACGGTGCAGGACGGCACGTACACGCCGCTCTCGCGCCCGCTCTACATGTACATCTCGGGCACCGCAGCCGAGCGTCCCGAGGTCAAGGCGTTCGCCCAGTTCATCGCCGACAACCAGGACGATCTGAACACCGAGGCGCTGTTCGTGCCGCTGTCGGCTGATCAGATCGCCACGCTGAAGACGGAAGTCGCGAGCATCACCGGCTAGTCTCACAGCAATGCAGGCGACCCACCCATCGAGCGCTCCTGGCGGCCGGCCCCGGCTGGCCGCCACGAGCCGTCGCCTCGGCGAGCGTGCCATCATCGGCACGCTCGCCCTGGCGGCGGGTATCTCCGTCCTCGTGACGGTCGGCATCGTGATCGCCCTGCTCGTTCCCTCGATCGAATTCTTCGCCGAGATCTCCCCGGCTGAGTTCTTCGGCACCGCCACCTGGGCGCCGCTCTTCGAGCCGCCCGCCTTCGGCGTCATCCCCCTGATCGTCGGCACGCTCTCCACAACGCTCTGGGCCTGTCTGATCTGTCTGCCACTCGGCCTCGGCACGGCGATCTACCTCAGCGAGTACGCCCGCCCGCGCGTCCGGCAGACCGTGAAGCCGATCCTCGAGGTCCTCGCCGGAATTCCGACGGTGGTGCTCGGCTACTTCGCCCTGACCGTGCTCACGCCGACGCTGCGCACGCTCGGCTGGGAGGTCGAGATCTTCAACGCCTTCTCGGCCGGTGTGATCATCGGCGTCCTGCTGCTGCCGACCGTCGCCTCGCTGTCGGAGGACGCCATGACCGCCGTCCCGCGGTCGCTGCGCGAGGGCTCGTTCGGCCTCGGCGCCAACCGCTTCCAAGTTTCGACCCGCGTCGTGGTGCCCGCGGCCATCTCCGGCATCATCGCGTCGTTCGTGCTCGCCGTCTCCCGGGCGATCGGCGAGACCACGATCGTGCTGCTCGCCGCGGGCCAGCTCGCGCGCACCTCGTTCTGGCCCGGCGACTCGGTGATGACGATGACAGCCTTCATCGCCGGAACCGGCTCGGGCGATGTCCCCACGGGATCGATTGAGTACAAGACGATCTTCGCCGTGGGGCTCACGCTGTTTGTGATCACGCTGATCCTGAACATCATCTCCATCCGCCTCGTGCGTCGCTTCCGCGAGGTCTACGAGTGAACGCGGCCTCCCGCATCGCCGCCGATCACGCCGGCCGCGCCGTCAACCGCCAGCTGGCTGGGCGCCGCAATCGCTCACTCGCCGCAACGATCTTCCTGCTCTACCTGCTTCTGTCCACCGCGATCGGACTGATCGCTCTCGCCGTGCTGCTCGTCACGATCCTGCAGGACGGGTTGCCGTATCTGGACGTGATGCTGTTTGAGAACGCGCCGTCGGCCAACCCGGACCGCGCGGGCGCGCGCCCGGCGATCATCGCCAGCGTGCTGGTCGCCGTCGTGCTGCTGGCGACGGCGCTCCCGATCGCCATCGGCACTGCCGTATACCTCGAGGAGTTCGCTCCGCGAGACAGCCGCATCATTCGGCTGATCGAGCTGAACATCCAGAATCTCGCCGCCGTTCCGTCGATCATCTTCGGCATTCTCGGGCTCGCGTTTCTGGTGCGTGGGCTCGACCTCGGACCGGTGCTGCTCGCCGGCGCGCTGATCCTCGGCCTGCAGATGCTGCCGACGGTCATCATCGCGGCCCGCGAGGCTCTGCGGGCGGTGCCGGACACGGTGCGCCAGGGCGGCATGGCACTCGGGGCGACGCGCTGGCAGGTCGTCTGGCGCGAGGTGCTCCCCGCTGCCATCCCCGGCATCGCCACCGGCTCGATCCTCGGCATGTCACGCGCGATCGGCGAGACCGCGCCGCTCCTGATGGTCGGGGCGGCGACGTTCGTCTCGTTCAATCCGGGGCTGCTGACGCAGTACACCGTGCTTCCGATCCTGATCTACCAGTGGATCAAGCTCCCACAGGACGCATTCCAGGGCCTCGCAGCCGCCGCTATCATCGTGCTGCTGGTGATTCTGGTCACCATGAACGGCTTCGCGATCTGGCTGCGCAACAGGTACGAGAGGAAGTGGTAGGCATGGATCCAACGCCGAGCACCGCGGCGGACAGCACCGCGATGGAGTCCAGCCGCGACCGAACGCCGCTGGGTGCCCTCGGCGTCGCCGAGCGCACGCAGGCCGACGCCACCCCGGTCGAGGAGCGCGACGTGGTCTTCGACTGCCAGCAGGTGGGCGTCCGCTACAGCGGCACCCGCGCGCTGCGCGACGTGGACCTCAAGATCCACAGCAACGCCGTCACCGCACTGATCGGCCCCTCCGGCTGCGGCAAGAGCACGTTCCTGCGCTGTCTGAACCGGATGAACGACCTGATCCCGGGTGCCGCGGTCGACGGTCAGATCTTCTACCACGGCGAGGAGCTCTACCAGCCGCAGGTGGATGCCATCGAGGTGCGCAAGCGCATCGGCATGGTCTTCCAGAAGCCGAATCCGTTCCCGAAGTCGATCTACGACAACATCGCCTTCGGCCCGCGCGTGCTCGGCATGAAGAAGGACCTCGATGAGCGCATCGAGCAGACGTTGCGACGCGCCGCGCTGTGGGATGAGGTCAAGGACCGCCTGAAGGAGGGCGCGCTGGGCCTGTCCGGCGGACAGCAACAG
The DNA here is from genome assembly GCA_903960645.1 of uncultured Actinomycetes bacterium. Lineage (GTDB taxonomy): Bacteria > Actinomycetota > Thermoleophilia > Gaiellales > F1-60-MAGs149 > F1-60-MAGs149. The sequence continues at coordinate 4,613 of CAJCBN010000395.1, forward strand.
CGCCTCTGTATCGCCCGTGCCCTCGCCGTCGAGCCCGACGTGATCCTGATGGACGAGCCGTGCTCGGCCCTCGACCCGATCTCGACCTCGGCGATCGAGGATCTCATGCTGTCGCTCACCAACGACTACACGGTCGTGATCGTCACGCACAACATGCAGCAGGCCGCCCGTGTCGCGGATATGACGGCGTTCTTCTCGGTCGACCAGGGTGAGACCGGCACCCGCTGCGGCGTGCTGATCGAGGTCGATCGCACCGAGCGGATCTTCACCAACCCCGCCCACGAGCGCACCGAGGCGTACGTGACCGGGAGGTTCGGATGAGAGAGGGCCTGCAGGAGGAGCTGGATGAGCTCTGCGGCGGCATCCAGGAGGAGGGACGCATCGCGGCCCAGGCGGTCAGTGAGGCCACCCGCGCGCTCGTCGATTGGAGCGTCGACGCCTTCGAGGCGACCGTGGCCGCCGAGGAGCAGGTCCATCACCACTATCAGCTGACCGAGCAACGCGTCGAGTCGATCCTCGCGCGCCAGGCGCCCGTTGCCAGCGACCTCCGCCTCGTCCTGGCCGTGCTCCACATGAACCGCAGCGTTGAGCGTGCGGCGCACAACGCTGCGCGTGTGGCCCATCTGGCCACGCCGCCGCCACGCCGCGCCCTCGTCGAGGAGGCCGTGATCACCGACGCGCTGCGAGCGATGGGTGAGCGCGGTGCCGAGATGATCCGGACCGCCATGGATGCCTTCGAGCGTCGCGACGCCAACGCCAACCGGCTGCTTGCCACCCTCGACGAGCTGGTCGACCGCGAGAACGCCAAGATCGCCGACACCATCCTCGCCATCGACATCACCGACCCGGAGCTCCGGCAGTGGGCGTCGCGGATGCTCTTCGCCGCGCGCTGGCTCGAGCGCGTCGGCGATCACGCAGTCAACGTGGCCGAGCGGGTGACCTACATGGTCACGGGCGAGACGTCAGGGCAGACCAACGCAGGAGCGTGAGCCCCTCACGGTCCACCGAACCGTGCGAGGGGTGAGCGATGGGACTCGAACCCACGACCGCCTGGACCACAACCAGGAGCTACCACCAGCTGAGCTACGCCCACCATGTGCCGCCGAAGCGGACGGCGGAAGCATACACCCAACCCGGCCGTCGGCCGGGGCGGTAGGGTAGAGACGTGGCTACCGTGCTGATCGTGGAAGACGACGAGACTCTGGCGGGGATCATGCGCCGCCATCTCGCCAACGCCGGACACGACGTCGAGTGGGCCGCCGACGGGGATCGCGGCCTCAAGAAGGTCCGCTTCGAGCGCCCCGACGTCTGCGTGATCGATCTGATGATGCCCGGCACCGACGGCTGGGGCGTGATCGAGCAGATGCGTGCGGAGGGCATCGACACCCCGGTAATCGTCCTATCGGCTCGCTCGTCCGAGCACGACAAGGTGCACACGCTCGGCATCGGCGCCGACGACTACCTCGTCAAGCCCGCGTCGATGCGCGAGCTGGTGGCGCGCGTCGAGGCCGCGCTGCGGCGCTCCGGTCGCTCCGGGACGCCGCTCGTCCCCGACCGCGAGGAGGAGGCGATCGAGGCCCCTGGGATTCGCATCGATTTCCTGACGCACCGGGCGCTGATCGAGACCGCGCCCGGCGTCTGGGTCGATTCCGAGCTGACCGTGCGCGAGTTCCGCCTGCTGGTGACGCTGGCGCGCGTGCGCGGCCGCGTGCTCAGCCGCGACGAGCTGCAGCAGCGGGTGTGGGGGACACCGCACCGACCACGCGACCGCATCGTCGACGTCTGCGTCCGCAAGATCCGCGAGAAGCTCGACGCCCGCTCGCCCACCTACACCTTCGTTCAGACGCACTACGGCATCGGCTACCGCTTCGAACCGGAGCCGAAGACCGACTGATCAGCGGGCGAGGGGCAGCATCACGCGCAGCGTCGTTCCCGTCGCGCCATCTGACTCGGCGACCACCGTTCCACCGTGCGCCTCGACGATGTGCTTGACGAGGGCGAGGCCGAGGCCAGACCCCTGTCCGGTGCGCGAGGCATCGCCGCGGTAGAAACGCTGGAAGACGAAGGGAAGGTGCTGCGCCGGGATGCCACGCCCCGTATCGACCACCTCGATCATCGCCTCCTCGCCCACTGCCGCCACCGTGACGCGCACGGCAGCATCGGGCCCGCCGTGGAGCAGCGCGTTGTCGAGGAGGTTCTGGACCACGACCTCGAACAGCCGGGACGCCACGGGCACCTCGATACCGTTCTCCGCCGTCAACGTGATGTCGCGGCCGCGACCGACCCGCCGTTGGCGCGCCGCCTCCACGACCTCGAACGCCATCGCGCTGGCGTCGACGGTCCCGTCCGCAACCGCCAGACGGCCGCGATCGAGTGCGGCCAGGAGCAGCATCTCGTCGATCAGCTGGCGCATGCCGTCGACCTCGTGCTCGATCTGGGTGACCAGCTCCTCGCGCTCGGCATCGCTGTTGGGGAGCACCAGCGACTCGGCGAGACCGAGAATCCGCGCGAGCGGGGTGCGCAGCTCGTGCGAGACGGCGGACGAGAACGTGCGCCGGGCCTCCTCGAAGTCCACGTCCTCGGTGACGTCGACCAGCGTCGCCACCACGCGGCCATCGAAGGCGCAGGCGGTGACGCGCAGCGCCCGCGGCGGCTCACCGAGGAAGACCGTCTCCCGCGTGCCGTCCTGGCTGCCGGCTGCCGTGCGCGCGAGGATCTGGGCGAGCGAGGCCGACACCTCACCGGGATCGTGCCCGGGTGCGAGCAGCGGGAACTCCTGGCGCGCGACGGCGTTGGCGTGCCCAATGCGTCCACCCGGCTCAATCAGCAGGGCCGCGAACGGGAGGGAATCCACGAGTGGGCGGGCTTCGAGCAACCAGCCGGACGCCGCTGGGCCACCGGCGCCAACGATCGACGCAACGGCCGGCGGTCGGCGACGCGCTAGCAGCCAGCCGATCACGATGCCGACGACGAGCGCGCCGAGGAGGCTGGCGATGACGGTGGTGCCCACGGCTGCACCATACGCCGCAGCCGGTGCCCGCGCGACGCCGCAGGGCGACAGCAACCACTTCCTCACATTCTGTGCTTCCGGCGGGTGCTCCACAACAACCACTTCGTCACCACCTGTGCGCCACGCCGCAACCCACCGGGCCGCCAGCGCGGCGTACGGTGCAGGCATGCCGAGCATCCTGGTCATCGAGGACGACCCGATCCTGGGCAAGGCGATGGTGATGCATCTCCGCCATGCCGGCTTCGACGTGGACCTCGCCGAGGACGGCGAGCGCGGACTGCGCCGCCTACGCCATGCGCGCCCCGACGTGGCCGTCATCGATCTGATGCTGCCCGGACTCGATGGCTGGGCCGTGACCGAGGCAATCCGCGAGGACAACCTCGGCGTCCCCGTGATCGTCGTGTCCGCCCGTGGCTCCGAGCACGACAAGGTCCACACCCTCGAGATCGGCGCCGACGACTACCTCAGCAAGCCGTTCGGCATGCGTGAGCTGATCGCGCGGATCGAGGCGCTGCTGCGCCGCACCCGGCTCGTGGCGGCCTCTGAGCCGCGCGGAGAGGCCGTGCTCGTCGACGGCCTCCGTATCGATCCTGACCTGCGCCGGGCCTTCGTACGCACCGCGGCGGAGCAGGCGGAGACCGACTGGGAGGATGCGCAGCTGACGCCCACCGAGTTTCGCCTCGTCGTCGCGCTCGCCCGGCAGGAGGGACGCGCGCTGTCGCGCGATGAGCTGCAGCGGCGCGTCTGGGGCATCCCGTATCGCCATCGCGATCGCACCGTCGACGTGTGCGTGCGCAAGATCCGCGAGAAGCTCGACCGGCGCAGTCCGACCCACGATTACGTGCACACGCACTACGGCGTCGGCTACCGGTTCGCCGCCGAAGCGCGCTGAACGATCCCCCGGCGCGGATAGACTGAGCCGGTGCTGGACATCGGCGCCACCCTCAAATCCGCCCGCGAGCAGCAGGGCATTGCCCTCGACGATGCCGCCGAGGCCACCAAGATCCGCGAGTCGTACCTGGTTGCGCTCGAGGAGGAGGCCTTCGAGCGACTCCCGGGCGCCACGTACGCGCGCGGCTTCGTGCGCTCCTACGCGGAGTTCCTCGGCCTCGATCCGCAGCCGCTGATCGATGAGTTCAACGCGCGCTTCGAAGCGGCGCCGTGGGAGCTCGACGACGAGGTCATGTTCCCCCGGCGGCGCTCCGCCCGGTCCTCCCGCCGCGGCCGGGAATCCAGCATCGCGATCGTCGCGATCGTCGGCATCGTCGCCGTGGCCATCCTGATCGTGATCGCCGCCACCCGACCCTCGACCCGCGATACGCCGCTGCCCGCCACCGGTGGCGTCAGCGTCGTGACGATCACCGAGGAGGCGGTCAACCCCGTCGCGACCGCCGTGACCGCCCAGACGGCGCCAGACTCCACCTCGGCAGCCGCCCAGGCCGTCGTCTACGTCAAGGCGCTCGACCAGACCACGCTGACCGTGCGCGCGCTCGGCGGCGCCGAAGGGACCGCGCCGCTCTTCCAGCAGGAGATCAACCCCGACCCCGCCCGCCCCGACGGCGTGCGCCTGCCAAAGTCGGCGTCGGGCTACCTGATTCGGCTCGACCGGCCCGGCACGATCACGCTCGTCGTCAACGGCAGCCCCGTGGTACCGGGGCCGACCGATACGCTGCTCTCCGTGGATCCCAACGGACGCGTGGCGGCGGTGACCGAGTGACCGCCCGCCGCACGGCCGCGATCCTCGTGACCGGCTCCGAGATCCTGCTCGGCCGCACCCAGGACCGCAACAGCGGCACGCTCGCCCGCTCCCTCGACGCCCACGGCGTGCGCCTCGAGCGCGTCGTCACCGTCGATGACCGCGAGGAGCACCTGCGGGCCGCCCTCGACGGGCTCCTCGCCGAGGGGCACGACCTGATCATCACGTCGGGCGGTCTCGGCCCCACGCACGACGACCGGACCGTGGCGATCGTGGCCGAGGCCACCGGCCGCGCGCTCGTCCTCGACGAGCCCGTGCTGGCGGAGATCACCGCGATCGTGACCGGCTACGCCGCGCAGCGCGGCGTACCGGTGGAACGCCTCCTACCCGGTGCCACCAAGCAGGCGATGGTGCCCGCGGGTGCCCACGTGCTGTCGCCGGCGGGGACGGCTCCCGGCGTGATCGTGCCCGGTACGACGACCGTCGTCGTCTTGCCGGGACCACCGACGGAGCTGGCGGAGGTCTGGGCTGCCGCGCTGGCCCATCCCGCGCTGACCGACCTGATCAGTGCCCAGCTGGAGCGGCGCATCCTGCGCATCTGGAGCACGCCCGAGTCGACCGTCGCCCGC
>CAJCBN010000396.1 GCA_903960645.1 uncultured Actinomycetes bacterium
CCCTTCCCCGCCAACCTCGAGCAGATCGTCGTCGGCATGGGCTGCTACTGGGGCGCCGAGCGCATGCTCTGGCAGGTTCCCGGGGTCTACACCACCGCGGTCGGCTACGCCGGTGGCTTCACGCCGAATCCGACGTACCCCGAGACGTGCACCGGACGCACCGGGCACACCGAGGCCGTGCTGGTCGTGTTCGACCCTGCGCAGGTGAGCGCCGAGGAGATCCTTCGCGTCTTCTGGGAGGGGCACGACCCCACGCAGAAGAATCGTCAGGGCAACGACGTCGGCACGCAGTACCGCTCTGGCATCTACACCACGACGCCCGAGCAGCTCGCCGTCGCGCAGGCCTCGCGTGCGCTCTTCCAGAGTGCGCTGACCGCCGCCCACAAGGGCGAAATCACCACCGAGATCGCACCGCTGCGCACGTTCTACTACGAGGGCGATGCAGTCCATCAGCAGTACCTGCACAAGAACCCGAGCGGGTACTGCGGGCTCGGCGGCACCGGCGTCTCCTGCCCCGTCGGCGTCGGCATCTCCGCTGACTAGGCGCGACCGGCGAGCCTGCGGACGATGCTGATTCGCGCTGCAGGGGACGGAGACCGCGACGCGGTCGCGGACATCGTCTGCGCGATCGCCGCGATCCGCGAGACCTATGCGCTGCCGCGCGACCTCTCCCCCGCCGCCGCTCAAGCTGCCTGGTTCGAAGCCGGTGCGACCGTGCTCGTCGCCGTCGAGGACGGGATCGTGGTCGGCACGGGCAAGTACCTGCCGGTGCGTCCGGCTGGCGGCGCGCACGTGGCGACGGCGAGCTTCATGGTCGCGCCTGACGCGACGGGTCGCGGCGTCGGCCGCGCACTCGGCGAGGAGGTCCTGCGCCGGGCCGCGGCAGCTGGCTACGCGGCGATGCAGTTCAACGCCGTCGTCGAGACGAACGTGGCGGCGGTGGCGCTCTGGGAGTCGCTCGGCTTCCAGGTCATGACGACGATCCCCGCCGCCTTCGAACACCCGACTGCCGGCCGCGTCGGCCTGCACGTCATGTACCGCAAGCTATAGGTGGCCGGCGACGGCGTAGAGATCCGCCTGCAGCCGCGCGGCGGTCGGGATCAGGTGATGGGCGAGCGCGACGGCGCCGTGCTGATCCGCATCTCCGCCCCACCCGTCGACGGCAAGGCCAACGCAGCGCTGATCACCTTCGTCGCCAAGACGGTCGGCGTACCGAAGGGCGCGGTGACGATCGTCCGCGGCGAGACGTCGCGCAACAAGGTCATCCGCGTCGCCGGCCGAGCGGCCGACGACGTACGCGCGGCGCTGCTCGCCACCGCGTAGCGACCGATTTGGATCCGGATCCAGATTTACCGTTTTCGTGCAGGTCTGGATCCGGATCCAGATTTACCGTTTTCGTGCAGATCTGGATCCGGATCCAGATTTACCGTTTTCGGATCCAGATTCGTCGGGCGCGGTCTGTCGCGCGCTCAGATCGCGTGGATGCGCGCGCCCCACGCATCGGCGTGCTCGCGCAGAACGTCGAACCACGCGACGTCCGCCACCACCGCGTCGATGCCGACGCGGCCGCCGATCGCCACGAGCAGCGTGCCGTTGTCGATCTCAATCAACGGCGGTGCCTCCTGGTCGATCAGCATCGCCAGCGTGACGGGGTCGAGCAACTCAAGCAGCTGCACCTCGTCGGTCTCGTCCCTGATCTCGACGATGTACGCCGCATCGACCTCGGCCGAACCCGTGTCGAACCCGTGCCAGTCGTCGAACACGGCGTACGTATCGCCCCACAGCGGCTGCGACGGCCCGAGGCGAAGGCGTAGACCCTCTCGTCCCTGGAAACGCACGACCGCCACGCTCATCCACACGTCGTACGAGTTCTTGCCACTGCGGACCGTGTACACGTAATGGGCGAGAAAGCCGTTCGGATCGCCGCCGATCGGTCCCACCATGGCTGCGCTCAGCGCGCCGCCCTTATCCAGCGTCGGCGTCGTCTCCGGGTTGCCCGCGCCGCCCTGAAAGAGCAGCCCCCGCTCTTCAGCCCACGGCTCGAGCACCGCCGCGATGCGACGTTCGAGCGCGCGTCGGTGCGCCCGCTGCAAGGGCACCGCAATCAAGACGAGGGCCAGCAGAACCGCCGGCCCGTCCACGAACCCCCACCCGCGCAGCAGCCAATGGGCCAGTGCCGCAGCCCCGACCACGAGGCCGGCGACGATCAACACCACCCCACCAGTTCCAGGCCGGGCGTCGCGCGCGAGAAAAGCCGGTGTGCCGATCGTCGTCACGTGATGCCTGCGCTACGTCGCCTTCGGCAGGTTGAAGTTGCCCTGGGCCACGAGATACCAGCGCGCGTTCTTCCAGCGGAACACCGCCATCTGCGGCGCCGGTGCCGGGTTGTACATCGCGCCGTTGACGAA
>CAJCBN010000397.1 GCA_903960645.1 uncultured Actinomycetes bacterium
GCGACGTTGTCGAGGAAGTAGCGATCATGGGTGACCGCGATGACGCAGCCCTCGTAGTCGTGCAGGAAGCGCTCCAGCCACGCGACGGACTCGGCGTCGAGGTGGTTGGTCGGCTCGTCGAGCAGCAGCAGGTCGGGCGACGAGAGCAGCAGGCGGCAAAGCGCGACGCGGCGCTTCTCGCCACCGGACAGCTTCGCGACGTCGGCGTCGCCCGGCGGCAGGCGCAGCGCGTCCATCGCGATGTCGAGGCGGCGGTCCATGTCCCACGCGTCGGCCTTGTCGATCTGATCCTGCACGCGACCCTGCTCCTCGAGCAGCGCGTTCATCTCGTCGTCCGTCATCGGCTCCGCAAACTTCATCGAGAGCTCTTCGAAGCGCTTGAGCAGATCGCGCAGCTCGCCAAGGCCGTCCTCCACGTTGCCGCGGACGTCCTTGCTCTCGTCGAGGTCCGGCTCCTGCGACAGGTAGCCGACAGAGGCGCCTGGGTGCAGCTTCATGTCGCCACCGGAGGCCTCTTCAATGCCGGCCATCATCCGCAGCAGCGTCGACTTGCCGGCGCCGTTCGGCCCGAGCACGCCGATCTTCGCGCCGGCCAGGAACGACAGGGTGACGTCCTTGAGGACGTGCTTCTCCGGACCGTGGAACTTGTCGACCCGGTGCATGGTGAAGATGAACTGCGGTGTGCTCATGCGTGTCTTCCGTCGGAGATCGCCGGCGCGCTCGCCGGAACGATCAGAGCCTAGCCAAGGGGGGCGCGGCGGCGTGCCGCCGTCACGGGACTAGCCCGTGACGGGCGGTGCCGCGCCGACGACGCGGACCACGGCGGGATCCGTGGCCCGACTCGCATTCGATGCCGTGATGACACCGGCGAAGCGGCCGCTACCCGACGAGACCGCCCGCACGACGAGGCGCTTGGTCGCGCACATCCCTGGCTTGAGATCGCCGATCGTCCACGTAGCGACACTAGTGGTGACGCTCGCACCCCGCGGGGAGACCACGGTGAAGGCTGGCGGAATCGGCAGGCGCACGCTCGTCTTCGTCGCGGTCGAGCCACCCACGTTGCAGTAGCGGGCACTGATGGTCGTCTGCGCCCCGACGGCGAGGCGCGAGCGCACCGAGGAGGTCTTGATCGTCAGGAGCGGCTCCGTCGTCCGGATCACGGGATGCAACGTGCTCGTGGTCGTCCGCGAATCGATCGTCGTGATCTGGTACGTCTGCGGCGTTGCCCTCCCCACGAAGGTCTTCAGCGGCTTGAAGGCCACCTTGCCGCTCGTGGGCGAGACGGTGTACGTCCCCTCGCCGCGGACCTTGAGGGTCGTCACCAACGCGCCGGTCTTGGGGTGCTTCAACCGCAGGCTGGACACCTCGAAGCTCGATCCGCCGTGCGCATCGTTGTACAGCGGAACGAGGCGCAGGGTCTGACCGCGCATACCAGCGACGTGATCAGGGTTTGCATACGGACCGGGCGGGACCACGACCGTGACGTGCAGCGTCGAGTCCGCGAACTTGCCGTCGGTGTCCTCGAAGCGGTACGCGATCGGCTTCGCCTTGCCCGTGAACGTCATGAGCGGTGTGAAGATGATGTCACCGGTCGGCGGATCGAGCGCGTAGGTCCCCTCACCGTCAATCGTCAGCGACGTCACCCACGTGCCCGACGTCGGGTCCTTCATGCGCACGCTGGTCGTAACAGGCGCGTATCCCTTCGAGCCCGCATCGTTCGCGAGCGTCAACAGTCGTACAGGCACGCCCTTCTGGGTCGTGGCGTAGTCGGGCATGGCCACGGGGACTGAGGTTTTATTGACGGTTCCCATCGGCGTGGGCGTCGGCGCGACCGGCGGTGTGGTGACGGGGCAGGAGGCCGGCGCCGTCATGTCGACCTGGACCGTCGTGGGCGTGTATGTCGTCGTGCCACCCGCGGTCATCACGGCCTGCCCGCTGCCGGTAACGCTGGTCGGCGCAGGCGCGAACTGCGCCGCTGTCGGGCACAGCTCCTGCGCACGCATGGTGAGGCAGAGCTGAGGCGCATCACCCATCGCAGTTAGCTTTGCCTTGACGGTTTCCGTATTCGTGCGTCCCGCCAGTTGAAGCGTGAAGGACGGATTCTCGCCGGTGTCTGCAACGGCAAGTGCTGCGAGATCCAGCGGCGTGTTCACCGTGATCGGTACGCGCGACCACGTCGTGCCGCCGCTCGTGACAACGGCACCAGCGGCGGTACGAACCGTCACGGTGGCGGCGGTAAAGCCTGTGGCCGGCGAGGTCATCGTCAAGCTTCGCCAGGCGCGCACAGTACCGGCGCCGGTGCAGGCAGTGCGCGGCACGACGGCCTCCGCCTGAAACGCGGCGGTGGCGGGCCCGATCGCACACCCGGCGCGACCGAGCGTGTCAAACGAACCGATGGTGCCGTCGTCGCTGTTCTTCCAAAGGCAGTTGTCATTGGCGGGATCGATGACGAGCACGTAGTTCTTCGTCGTGACAGGAAAGCCCGGACAACTGGCCGACGTGGCCACGTCGTAGCAGCCAAGGGCACCAGCGCTCGTGCTCCATCCCGCATTGCCCCAGTAGACCCGCGAGCCGACCGTTATCGGCGCTCCGAACGATGCTCGTTGCGCAGATCCGTCCTGACCGGTCGCGAGCACGAGTGCGCTGGCAAGCCCCGCGTTGGTGGTCAACGTCTGTCCGCCAGGGGTGTAACAGCTGGCATTCGGGCTGCTCGCGGTGCTTATGACCGGAACCTTGAAGCAGACGCCTTGGATGTCACCGGCGGCATTGGGCTGTGAGTAGAGCATGACCGCAGCGGACGGCAGCGATTTCGGCGTCTCCCACCCGGTGCACGTCTGCAGCGTCGCCGGGTCGAGACAGACGCCATACGTATTCGCCGGCAATGACTCCGGTGCGAACGTAGGCGGCGTCGACGCACCCACGCCGTACAGCAACCCGTCGGAGATCTGAAGCTCGGGGCGCCAACCCGAGTTTGCGGCGATGTACATGGTGGTGGCGAACGTGACCGATGGGAACGCGTATGGCTGCCCGGCACACGCTGCGCCCGCACCGCCGGCGGCGTTCGTATCGAGGCAAAGGATCTTGCCGGTGAGGCCCTCCCATGTGAAAACCCGCCCCTGGTACTGCGCGAGGCCCTCGGCGCATCCGAAGAGCAGTGAAGGCGGATTCGAGGAATTGCAGGAGATGAAGTTCGGCCCATTTGGCACCGGATAGGTCGTTCCCAAGACGGTCAGCGCGGCTGCGGCGCTGCCACCGCACCAACGCGGACCGGACGCGAAGTCGGAGATGTCGAGGCAGGCGAACCCGGTGCCCGTGCGGGAGTTCGTGGGGAACCAGAGCCGGTCATGGGCGTTGTTCACCCATCCGGACGTGCGCATCCCGGAGTGCAGCGGGAGGATCGCGATCGGCCAGCCCGGACCGCACGAACCGCCGGTGCGCATGTGGCAGTCGATCGCCCCGCCGGCATAGCCGGCGCCATCATGGTGGTAGATGTTGAAGACGTGGCCGGCGTCGTCGAAGAACACGTCCCAACCGTCACCGCTGCCACTACCGGTGAAGGCACTCGCCGGCGGCGTCGGGATCTCCGCCTCGTGGGTTGCGACCTGCATGCCGTTGATCGCACCTTGTGAGTCGAGCGATCCGGCTGCGCGGACACCGCGCACGGCAGCCCAGCCGGCGGCGTCCGTGGGTGCCGCGCCAAAGGTCATGCCATCCGTCGTGTAGGTGACGGACCAGCCAGCCGGCGCCACGACGCCCGCGGCCGAACCGAGTTGCAGACGCTGGCGGCTGAAGAGCTGCGTGATCGTCTGCTGCGCGATACCCGCGTCGAGCACCGCCGCGCTCGCCGTCACCGTCACGTCGTGCGCCCCGTCAGACAGCACCGCCGTCGGACTCACCGTCATGTCGATCTGCGAGGCCGACGCCGAGCCAATCACGATGAATGACAGCGCGGTGAGTGCAGCAGTGGCAAGGACACGACGAGAAAGGTGAGGGCGAGGCATGCGGTAATAGTACTATCAACACTTACAAAGTCCTAGGCATAGTTTCGATCCGCTACTGGACCGTGCGAGCTCGCGGCAGAAACGGGCGTCACCCATAGTTCGGACGGTGCGCTGAACCCGAGCCGAACGAAGCGGACCGCCTTTTGCGATCGTCACAACGACTACATTCTCTCCGTGCCCGAAAATTCGACGAATCCCGCACCGGCCCGCCGCAGCCACGCGCTGCGCAACGACGCGCTGCTGCGCGACGCCGCGATCGGGCTGATCGCCGACAAGGGCTGGGACGCGCTCACCGCAAACGAGGTCGGCCCTGCTGCCGGCCTCACGCACGGCGCCGTCTACGCGCGGTTCGTTGACAAGCGCGAGCTGGGCATCGCGCTGTGGATCGACGCGCTCGGCGGTGAGCTGGAGACCCGCCTCGAGGCGGTGCTGACCAGCGGGCTCGCTGCCGACGGTGAGGACGCCTTCGTCACCGCGATGGAGGCGTTTCTCCGCCCCGCTCCCCCGCTCCTCGCGATGCTGGAGCTGCTCCTTGCCGCTCGTGACGACGACGAAATCGGCGCGGCCGTCGATCCCACCGCCACCGCGCTCCTGTCGCGCTGGTGCCGCCCGACGCGCACCGTCTCCGACGTCGACGCGACCCGAGCAGCCACGATCGTCTACATCGCCCTCGGCTTCGCCCTCGCCTCCCAGCTGCCGTGGCTCGACGACCTCGACGCCGCGCCCGCCGTCCGGCGCCTCCACCGGGCCCTGGCCACGCCCGCGGCGCCCCGACCACTGCCTCCGACGACCTACGAGACGCCGCACGAGACGCCCTTCGACACGGGCAATCCGCGCCTCGACGGGCTGCTCGACGCGACCATCTCGTGCATCGGCGAGAAGGGCTACGCCGCCTCGACGCTCACGCAGATCTGCCGACGCGCGAAGGTGAGCCAGGGCTTCGTGTTCTCGCGCTACGCCACCAAGCTCGACCTCTTTATCGCTGCCACCGAGCAGCTGCAGCCCAAGGGCATGGAGCAGACGCACGCCTTCGTCGCCGAGGTCGCCGAAGAGCACGGCGTCGCGATCGGTGAGGCCGTCACCTGGCGCGAATACCAGACGTCGGCGCTCGCCACGCAGCGCAGCGTTGTGCTCGAGACCCTGCGCCTCTCCCGCTACGACGAGCGCATGCGCGAACTGCTCCACCCGAGGCAGATCGCGTTCCTCACCCGCCTCGTCACCGGGAGTCGCGGAGCCAAACGAGCGGCGCTGCTCGGCGAGGCACACATGGACTTCGCACTCGGCCACGGGATCATGATCCCGTGCGATCTGCTGCCGAAGCTCTGGCAGCTTCCGTTCGACTGCATGACCGTGCCGCTGATCGCGTCCGATCCGCTAGCGGTACGTCGCCTGACGTCCACCTAGTCGCCTGCGCACACGGGGCGGGATCCTCGGACCCCGCCCCGCTGGTGCGCTACGAGGCCTTGACCTCTTCGCCGGCGTCGATCACGGCCTTGTAGTTCGGCAGCGGCGCCTCGAACCACGTGCGCGGCGCCTCCCACGCGGTCGGATCGTCGATCGAGAAGGCCTTCACGAGCTCCTTGTCCTGGATCAGCTCCTGGACATCCTTCTGCTGGGCGGACGCGTACTGGAAGTAGTCCGTCAGCGCGGCGCCCGCGGTCGGCGTGTTGGCCGACGCCAACGCCTGCGAGGCGCGGCCCGGCTGCTTCGTGGCGGCGCTCAGCACGAAGCCACAGACCCAGGCCAGGCGCCCCTCGCTCGGCCACATGTACTTGATGTTGCGGCCCTTCATCTTCGGATGATTCTTGATCTTCCAGAAGCCGTCCGGCCACGTGTACGTCGCCACCAGATTGCCGTTGACGAAGTCGTTGACCGTGTCGGTCTGCGCCGTCCAGTAGTTGCGCAGGTTCGGCTTCCACTTCAGCGCCGTCTCCTTGGCGGCCGCGATCTGCGCATCGTCGAGGACGTTCGGACTGACAGCGCCCTCATTCATCATGTGCGAGATGCAGATGATCGCCGACGGATCCGCGAAGAAGGACATCTTGCCCTTGTACGCGTCGTCGAGGTAGATCCGCCAGGACTCCTCGCCATCCGTGTTGTCGAAGTTGACCACGTCGGCGTCGTAGGCGACCGACGAGAAGCCGACGTCGAACGGCACGTGGTAGTAGACGCCGTCGACCATGCCGCCCTTCTTGACGTCCTCGGGGATGCCGTCCCAGTCGGGCAGCAGGCTGAGGTCGAGCGGCTGGATCAGCCCCGCCGCCTTCCACTGCGGCACCCAGGCCACGCACGGATGCATGACGTCCGGCGAGTAGCCCGAGGCCACCTTCGCCAGCGCCTGCGTGTCGTCCTCGAGGAACGTGAACTTGAGCGGCGAGGCATCGCCGTACTCGCTGGCCTGATAGTCGGCCCACATCCACGGGGCGCCATCGCCCTCCGTGTCGTCATAGCCGGCCCACGTGAAGATCTCGATCGGGCCGCCCGGCTCGGTTGCCGGATCGAACACGCTCTGAGCGCCGGCAGCTGCGGTGGTCGCGGCAGCGTCGCCTCCCGCGCTCGACGAGCCAGAGTCGGATCCGCCGCCGCAGGCGGCGAGGAAGGCAGCCAAGCTCACGCCGCCGGTCA
>CAJCBN010000398.1 GCA_903960645.1 uncultured Actinomycetes bacterium
ACTCCTTGGTGCGCACGTAGGCGGCGACCGCCGTCGCCGTGCAAGAGGCGAGCGCGGCGACGAGCAGCTCGTGCGGCGACGGACCGGTGTCGGTGCCGCCAAGGTGCTCGGGCTCGTCGGTGACGAGATGGAAACGGCCGTCGACGAGCACGTCCTGCTTGAGGAGGCCCGGCGTCGAGCGGGCGGAGGCGATCAGGGTCATGCTCGCAGCCTAGTTGCGCGATGATGCGGACGCCGACCTCGTCAGACGGACGCTGCTCTGATACCGTCGCGCCACGTCATCGGCGCCGCACCGGCGCCCCTCTCGGAGGTTTTTTATGTTCCTGCTGCTCGGTCGTTACACCGCCCCGCTCGACGAGGTCGATCCCCACCGTGACGGCCACGTCGCCTGGGTGCAGGAGCATGCCGGCGCCGGGCATTTCCTTGCTGGCGCACTGGAAGAGGGCGGCGCAGGTGGCGCGATCGTGGCGAAGGCCGGAAGCCGCGCCGAGGTCGAGGCCTGGATCGCCGCAGATCCGTTCATCATCAACGGTGTCTTCGAGTACGACCTGCGCGAGTACTCCGTCGCATTTGCCGCACCGGGCGTCGAGGGCCTGCAGGACTAGGCACGCACGGCGGCGAGGTACGGGATGCCCACGACAGCGGCGGGGTAGAGCTTGCCCCTCGGCACCGCTTCATCCGTCCCCACAGACCTGCAACTGGCTGACCTCGCCCAGAGACGAGACCGCCTCCCCGGTCGGGGAGGCGGATCGTGTGCCCTGGAACCAGTGGAGGCGCCGGGAATCGAACCCGGGTCCGCGACCGCTCGGAAAAGGCGTCTACGAGCGTAGCCCGCGGATCAATCTCACCCCAGTCGGCTCTGCGGGCCGGCGTACCTGGGGCCAGACGCATAAGGTCTCCCCCGTCGGCGCGTCACTCCGCCGGGGGACAAGCCCGTTATTTAACGCTGATTGCACTCCACGGGCCCAAGGTGCAAGAGCGTTCGTCGCGTGATCCTAGGATCAGGCGGCGAAGGCGATGTCGGTGTCCGACTTCGCAGTTCAATGTGCCGGGTTATTTAACGAGGCCAACCGACGTCCTCGGCTCGCAACCAATCCCTGTAGACGACCACGTCGAAACCATGACGCCCCCTGGGGACCCGCTCATCCTACAGGAGTGACGGGGTCAGCCGCCGTGGGGGGCTACCCAGACATGGCAAGCAGGAGCGCGCTCCGCATGCAACGCTTCCCGCAGCAGGCTCACACGCTGCCCCTTCCCCCGCTCGCCAATGCTACTCACCCGCTACGCGCAGTTCGTGGTTCGTCGCCGCAAGGCCTTCGTGCTCGGCTACGTCGCCGTGGTCGCGATTGTCGCGGCCGTCGGCATCCAGGTGCTGCCGCTGCTGAAGGCCGAGGGCTTCGAAGCCCCCTCCAGCCAGTCGGCCGAGGTGGCGCACCTACTGGAGCGGGACTTCGATACGCGCCAGCCCGTAGCCGTGATCGGCGCCACGGGCAGCGGCGGCGTCAACAGCGCCGCGACAACGAAGGCGGCCACCGCGCTGGTCGCCGAGCTCGCGGCCGTGCCCGGCGTCGCGACGGTGCGCTCGTACTGGACCTCCGGCAAGCCCGCCAATCTACGTGGCAACGACGGTCGTACCGGCGAGATCCTCGTCTACGCCGCCCCCGGTGCCGACAGCCTGGCGATCGCACGCCAGCTGACGGATGACTACAGCGGCTCCTATGACGGCCTCGAGGTCCGCATCGCGGGCTTCGGCGCGGTCTTCAACGCCATCGATGACCGCGTGCGTTCGGATCTCGCCAAGGCCGAGCTGGTCGCGATCCCCATCACGATCATCCTGCTGTTGTTTGTCTTCGGCTCCCTCATCGCGGCGGGACTGCCCTTCCTCGTGGCGCTGCTCGCGATTCTCGGGAGCTTCTCTCTGCTCCTGGCGGTCACCCAGGTCGCCGACGTCTCGGTCTTCGCGCTGAACCTCGTCACCGCGCTCGGACTCGGACTCGGTATCGACTACGCGTTGCTGATGATCAATCGCTTCCGCGAGGAGCTCGGGCGCGGTGTCGCAACAGAGGACGCCGTCGTGACCACCGTCGCGACGGCCGGCAAGACCGTCATCGTCTCGGGCCTCACCGTGGCATTCACCCTCGCCTCGCTGATCGTGTTCCCGCAGTACTTCCTCAAGTCGTTCGCCTACGCGGGCGTGGCCGTCAGCCTGATGGCCGTGCTCGGCGCGCTCACGGTCCTGCCCGCCCTGCTGGCCCTGCTCGGCCCCAACGTGAATCGCTTCAAGCTGTTGCGCGGCGATCTCTCCCCCCGCGACGACGGCATCTGGGCGCGCCTGGCCCGCACGTCGATGCGGCGCCCGTGGCCGTACCTGCTCGGCGGGGTGCTGGTGATGCTGGTGCTCGCCTCACCCGCGCTGTCGCTCGTGGTCGGCCAGGTCGACGATCGAGCACTGCCGCGCGACGACCCGGCCGCCGTCGCCAGCCAGTTCCTCGACGAGCGCTTCCCCGGCTTCGACGGTGCGCCGTACGAGCTGCTGCTGCGCGATCCCGGCGACGCCGCGGCACTCGCGACCTACGGCAAGGACCTCTCCACGTTACCCGGCGTCGTACGGGTGGCGACGCCCGCCGCCATCTTCTCCGACGGAGCGAAGGTGGGACCGAACGAGGCCGGTACCACCTGGACCGAGGGCGACCTTGCCCGCGTCGTCGTCATCGGATCCGTGCCGCCGCGCGACGACCGCGGCGTCGCCCTCGTCGAGGCCCTGCGTGACCAACCAGCGCCTGCCGCTGCCGTGCTGGTCGGCGGTATCGCGGCGGAGTACGGTGACTCAAACGAGGCCATCATCGGCAACGTCTGGATCGTCGCCCTCTGGATCGGCCTGACAACGCTCCTGATCATCTTCCTCTACACGGGCAGCGTGCTCCTGCCCATCAAGGCGCTCCTGCTGAACCTGCT
>CAJCBN010000399.1 GCA_903960645.1 uncultured Actinomycetes bacterium
GGTGCTCGATTGCGTGCGCGAGCTGCGGCGCCGCGGTGGCGGCACCGGCCTCGTGGCTGCCTGCATCGGCGTCGGGCAGGGCCAGGCCCTGCTCGTGCACGTCGGCTGATTCCCCAGCACGCAGCCGGAAACCGGGTAGCATCCCGGCACTGATTCCGCCACTGCCCTGAAGGGGAAGTCCGCATGACCCGCAAGTACTCGCTCAAGGACGATCAGATCCCGCGTCATTGGTACAACATCGCCGCGGATCTGCCGAGCATGCCGCCGCCGCCGCTCCATCCGGGCACCGGGCAGCCGATCGGCCCCGACGACCTCGCGCCGCTCTTCCCGATGGCACTGATCGGCCAGGAGGTCTCGACGGAGCGCATGATCGAGATCCCCGATCCGATCCGCGACGTGCTCGCGATGTGGCGCCCCACCCCGCTGTTCCGCGCCGAGAACCTCGAGGCCGCGCTCGGCACGGACTGCAAGATCTTCTACAAGTACGAGGGCACCTCGCCGGCCGGCTCGCACAAGCCGAACACCGCCATTCCGCAGGCCTGGTACAACAAGCAGGAGGGCGTCAAGCGCATCGCCACCGAGACGGGTGCGGGCCAGTGGGGTTCCGCGCTGTCCTTCGCCGGCGCGCAGTTCGACCTCGAGGTCAAGGTCTACCAGGTGCGCGCGTCCTACGACGCGAAGCCGTTCCGCCGCTCGATGATCGAGACGTGGGGCGGTTCGATCGTCGCCAGCCCGTCGATGGACACCAACGCGGGCCGCGCGATCCTCGAGACGGATCCGAGCTGCCCCGGTAGCCTCGGCATCGCGATCTCGGAGGCCGTCGAGGACGCCGCCACACGCGACGACACCAAGTACGCGCTCGGCTCGGTGCTCAACCACGTGCTGCTGCACCAGACGATCATCGGCCAGGAGGCCCAGGAGCAGATGCGCGAGGCCGGGGCGTACCCCGACGTCGTCGTCGGCTGCGTCGGCGGCGGCTCGAACTTCGCCGGCATCGCCTTCCCGTTCCTTGCCGACAAGATCGCGGGCAAGGACATCCGCGTCGTGGCCGTCGAGCCCGCCGCGTGCCCGACGCTGACGCGCGGCCACTACGGCTACGACTTCGGCGATACGGCGCAGCTGACGCCGCTGATGCCGATGCACACACTCGGCCACGGCTTCATCCCGGACACGATCCATTCGGGTGGCCTGCGCTACCACGGCGCCGCGCCGATGGTCTCGCACCTGCTCAACCTCGGCCTGATCGAGGCCGTGGCGTACCCGCAGCGCGAGTGCTTCACGGAGGCCGTGCGCTTCGCCCGCACCGAGGGCATCATCCCGGCGCCCGAGCCGACGCACGCGATCCGCCAGGTCATCGCCGAGGTCGAGCGGGCCCGCGAGGAGGGCGTCTCCAAGACGATCCTGTTCAACCTCTGCGGTCACGGCAACTTCGACCTCGCCGCCTACGACGCGTTCTTCAACGGCACGATGGAGGACATCGAGCTGCCGCAGTCGGAGCTCGACGCCGCGGCGAAGAGCCTCGAGGGTCTGCCGGCGATCGCGTAGACGGGCGTGAGCAGCGCGTACGAATGACGTACGCCCGTAGGGCGGGCGTCAGCAGTGCGGACTGAGCACGTACGTCGACGACAGCAGGGGCGGTTCGGCCGTACGGCCGTTCCGCCCCTGTGTCGTTCTCGGAGGCTCAGCGTGGCCGCTTGGCGACGAGCAGCAGATCCTCACCGTCTTGCACGACCGTGCCGTCCTGCTTGGTGCAGGTGACGGCGAACGTGACGAGCCCCTGATCGGGCTTCGACTTCGACGCGCGGTTCTCAACCACCTTCCACTCCGTGACGATCGACTCGCCCGGGTACGTCGGCGCCTTGAAGTTCCGCGACTCGGAGAGGTAGGCGA
>CAJCBN010000400.1 GCA_903960645.1 uncultured Actinomycetes bacterium
ACATGACGAGCGGGCTCGGCGTCCCGACGGCTCTGACCAGTTGGGTGACCGTCTTCACGCAGCTCAACAATGGTCAGACGCCGACGATCTCCGCCCCCCAGTCGCCGCTCGAACCCTCCTGAGCGCCGTTTTCCCTGGGGACAGGCCTCGAACCGGATGCGAGGTAGGGGTCAGACCCTGTGGTCGCAGTACCGCTCGAGCGCCGGTTGGCAGCTCGTGTGTCTCCGGCAGTCAATGCGACGACAGGGTCTGACCCCTTCGTCGCATCCTGTTCGGGGCTGTCCCCGAGGAAACCGGCGCTCAGGACGGTTCGAGCGGCGACTGGGGGGCCGAGATCGTCGGCGTCTGCCCATTGTTGAGCTGCGTGAAGACGGTCACCCAACTGGTCAGAGCCGTCGGGACGCCGAGGCCGCTCGTCATGTCGAAGCCGGGACCTGCCGTGCAGCATTGGCCGTTGCCGAAGAGGTCGTTGCTGCCGGTCGTGATGTCTTGGGTCACGCGTGGAGCGGGGACGCTGTAGAGGTACTGGCTGAGCGGCCCGAGGGCATTGTCGCTCCCGCCGCTGGCGATCATCGATGCGTTCATACGCAGCGTCGCAGCGGCCAGCGTCGGTGCGCTGGCGCTGGTGCCCATGAACGTGGTCAGCTGACCCCCCATCGCCATCAGGTAGCCCGGCGGGCCGGCCAGCAGGCTCACGTCGGGCACGAGTCGCATCGTGGTGCTGATCGGCGCCATCGCCGTCTCCTGCCAGGCGTTCTGGCTGTACAGCTGGCTCATGCCGCCGCCGGTGGCGGCGCCCGTGCAGGGCCACATCGAGCTCGTGCCGAGCGGCTGGAGCCAGACAGCCTCGCCCGCCCGCGTCGGACCACTCGGCCACTGGGTCCCGCCGACGGCCGTCACACTGGGTATCGATGCGGGCCACGACACCTCTGCGTCGCCACCGCTGTTGCTGGTGCAGCCGACGGGGGGCGTGCTTTGGGCGCCAAACGACCCCCAATCGCCAGCGGCGACGAAGATGCTCGTGTTCGCGGCGACCTGGTTGAACGAGTCGGTGATCGTCTGAATGGCGGCGAGCGGCGTCGTTGACGTGCCGGCGACGCTGTTCGCGGCCTCGCTGTAGAGCCATTGCTCGGGCATGCCGTAGCTGGCCGTCACCGCCTCGAGGTTGGGCAGGGCCAGCGCGGCATCCATCGCCTCTTGCCACCCCGCCAAGGTGTTCGTCGTGTTGATCACCACAATGGTGGTGTTGGCGGGAGCCAGGGCGGCCACCCACTGGGTATCGAACGTCAGCTCGTCCCCAACGGTGGCTGTGGCGCCCGGCAGATTCTGCAGCTGCAGGTTGATCGTGCTCGCTCCGGGGCTCGTGTTGCAGTTGGTCAGCGTGGCCATGACATCACCGATGTCGGGCACCATGCCCATGCCGATGATGGCGATGGTCTGCGCCGGGGCCGTGGCGGCCTGGCCGAGGCTGTTGAACCCGTACTGCGTGGCGACGCCAAAGGGCGTGGGAGCGCCGCCCCCTGAAGTCAGGGTCGCGCAACTGGACGGCCACGGGGCCGCTGGGCTAATCGGGCTCGACGGAGCGGAGGCGGCGGTCCGCCCGTTGGCCGTCACGCTGACGACGATCGTGTAGCTCGTGCCGTTGGTCAGCCCGGCAATCACGCACTGAGTCGCCGAGGCTGGCGCCGTGCACGCGGCGCCACCGGGGCTCGCAACGGCTCGGAACGCACCGGCACTGACGGGTGCCCACTGCGCGGTGATCGAGGCATTGCCGTAGATGCCCCAGACGTCCGCTGGTGCCGTGGGCGTCCCCGTGGGCGTCGTGGGCGTGACCGGGGCGGTTGGGCGCATCGGCACGCGCGGCCCTGGCGTGGCACCCGGGGTGACGGGAGCCGTGGCGGCCTTGCGTGGCGGCACGATCGCGTGGTCCAGCCCGAAGACGTGGTCGACGTACGGGCGCAAGGCCTTTGGTACCCGCGGTGCCTGGGAGGAGCCGCGATAGTGATAGCCGTATGTGGTGCGGTAGCGACCGATCTGCCCGAGTCGGAACTGCTGCTCCGCCGTATCGGCGCGACCGCGCAGACGC
>CAJCBN010000401.1 GCA_903960645.1 uncultured Actinomycetes bacterium
CGGCACCCAGAAGGCGGGGTCTGGCCCTTCCCATCCGGTCCAGGCGGAGAACGCGATCGGTTCGGGCTGGTGGAAGACCCGGTACTGCATCGGCGGTTGGTAGCGCCCGAGGCGCCGTTGCGGGAGCGCATCCTTGCCGTATGGGTGCGCGCACATCACCACTGGGACGGGTTCGCCCGATGCGGGGCGGAAGACGTTGGCGCGGAGGATCGTCCCGTCGCGTACGGCGATTGGCACGTTCCAGTCGACGACCACGCCGCTGGGCGGGTCGGAGATGACAACGCGCGGACGGACGATGCCCGCCAGGCGCCGGGCGACGCGTGCAGGCGAGACGGTCATCCGCGCCGCGGCGTCCAGCGGAAGCGCCACGAGGCGATCAGCAGACCGACGAGGCCCCAGGCGATCAGGAGGCCGAGCGAGTTCCAGGGTGTGGTCGTCGCCGGAACGTACGCCCACGTCGCCACCTTCACGAACGGCGCGACGGGCAGCCACTCGGCGATATTGCCGAGCCAGGTCGGCAGCGACTCGATCGGGACGAACACGCCGGAGATGAAGTACAGCGGCAGCACGACGACGTTGGCGAGTGGGGGTGCCGCCTCGGTCGAGGGCGTCAGCGCCGCGAGCATCATGCCGAGGCACGAGAACGCGATGGCGCCGATCAGGACGACGGCAATCAGCCAGGGCAGGTGGTCCAGCTCGACGCGCACGCCGTAGGCAAAGCTGCCGAGCGCGAGCATCACGAGGACCATCAGGAGCGCGATCACGAGGGAGGTGACGACCTGGCCGGCGATCAGCACCCAGGCCGGGGCCGGCGTGCCGCGCACGCGCTTATAGGTGCCGGTCTCGCGGCGGTTGACGACGGTGATGGCGAGCGCGACGAAGCTCGCGGAGATGACGCCCATCACCATGAAGGCCGGCACCTGCAGGAAGGACTGCGCCACGACGTCGCCGCTGGCGAGGGTGACGGTCTGCCCGCCGAAGATCGCCTCGAACAGGACGAGGAAGATGACCGGCAGGAAGACGGTGAAGAAGAGCGTCTCCGGGCGCCGCGAGAACGCCAAGAGGTCGGCGCGGACCTGCTCGCGGAGCATGTTCACGCGTCGACCTCTGCGTGATCGCCGGCGATCGCGAGGAAGACGTCCTCGAGCGTGGGGCGCTCAACGGTGAGCCCCTCGAGTTCGAGGCCGCGGCCCTCGGCCCACGTGCAGAGCGCGGCGAGGTCGGCGGTCGGGGCGGTCGTCTCGACGCGGACCTCGCCGCCGGTCAGCAGGGTGGGCTTCGACAGCTGCGGCAGCGCGTCGAGTGCGAGACCCGTGGGGAGGACGAAGCGAATCTCGACGTCGCCGCGTAGGGCCTGCAGCTCGGCGGGTGTGCCGAGCGCCGCGACCTTGCCGTCGCGCATGACGGCCACGCGGTCGGCGAGCACCTGCGCCTCATCCATGTAGTGCGTGGTCAGAAAGACGGTCGTGCCGAGGTCGCGTAGGCCAGAGATGACATCCCAGAACTGCCGTCGCGCGTCGGGGTCAAAGCCGGTGGTGGGCTCGTCAAGGAAGACGAGCTCGGGGTTGCCGATCAGCGCCACGCCGACGTCGAGACGGCGCTGCTGCCCGCCAGACAGCCGGCCGGCGCGCTGGTTGGCCTGCTCCTCGAGCCCGACGAGGGCGATCACCTCGTCGACGCCGCGGGGGTGGGGGAAGTAGGCGGCGTAGAGGCGGAGCGTCTCGCGTACCGTCAGCGCGCCGAGCGGCCGGCTCTCCTGCAGAACGATGCCGAGCTTGGCGCGCCAGTCGGCGCCGGCGGTGGCCGGATCCTGGCCGAGCACGAGCACCTCGCCGCCGTCGCGCTCCCGGTAGCCCTCGAGAATCTCGGTGGTCGTCGTCTTGCCCGCGCCGTTGCGGCCCAGGAAGGCGAGCACCTCGCCCTGCTGCACCTCGAGGTCGAGGCCATCGACGACGTTGCGGTCGCCGTAGCGCTTGAGTAGGCCAGTCACGGAGATGGCGGGAGTCACGGGCGCATCCTACCGCCGCGCCGGAGTGGTGCGGAGCGCGAAGATCCCGGTGATGGCAGCTGCCGCCCGCCCGAGCCTCCCGCGTCGTCTGGCCAATCTCGTGCGGCTGGAGCACTCGCTGTTCGCGCTGCCGTACGCGCTCGTTGGCGCGCTGCTTGCCGCCGACGGCCTGCCGCCGCTGCTCGAGCTGCTCTGGGTCGGCATCGCGATGGTGGCGGCACGCACGCTGGCAATGGGCCTCAACCGCCTGATCGACGCCGAGGTCGACGCGCGTAATCCGCGGACCGCGGGGCGCGAGATCCCGGCCGGCCTCGTCACGAAGGGGCAGGTCATCGGCCTCTGCCTCTTGTCCCTCGCGTTCCTGATCCTCGCCTGTTGGAACCTCGCGCCGCTGACGCGCTGGCTGTGGCCGCTCGTCGTGATCCCGTTCCTGATCTACCCGTACATGAAGCGCTTCACGTGGGCGTGCCACCTGTGGCTCGGCCTCTGCATCGGCCTCGCGCCGGTCGCGGCGTACGTGGCCATCGCCGACGCCGTGCCGCTCGCGTCGTTCTGGCTGCTCGGCGTCGTCGGCTTCTGGATCGCGGGCTTCGACATCATCTACGCGACGATGGACGTCGAGCACGACGTTGCCGAGGGCATCCATTCGGCGCCCGCCGACTTCGGCGTCGGCCGCGCGCTCTGGTTCGCCCGCGTCCTGCACCTCCTGAGCATCGTCTCGATGATCGGCGTCGGCGTCTGGGCGGGCCTCGCCTGGCCGTACTGGGTCGCCGTCGCAGCCTGTGCCGCGCTGCTGGTCTACGAGCACGCGATCGTGCGCGAGGACGACCTCTCGAAGGTCAACCAGGCGTTCTTCAACGTCAACGTGATCCTCGCGTTTTTGTATCTCGCCGGCGTCGTCGCGGCGCTCGCTATCGCCTGATCGCGATCAGCTTCGGTTCCACACGCCTTGGCGTGCGAGCGGCCGTGGATCACGGCGCGGAGCTAGTCCGCGATTGACAGCTCGAGTCGCGCGCGCAGGTCGTCGGGGAGGCGTTTCGACTCGGTGTGTTCGACGTTGGTGTGCACGAGGACGCCGCGGGCGCTGGCGCAGAGGCGGTTGTCGCTCGAGGCGTGCACCGTCTCGCGCAGCGTGATTGAGGAGCCGCCGACGCTCTCGACCTCGACCTGCACGATGGCGTCGCCGTCCTCCTGGGTGAGGGCGGAGACGAAGTCGATCGAGACGTGGCGCACGACGAACTCGGTCAGCTCGGTGATGCCCTCGCCGAGCGCGTTGGCGAGCCACGCGTCGCGGCCCTCCTCGAGATAGTTGAGGTAGACGGCGTTGTTGACGTGGTTGAAGCCGTCGAGGTCGCGCCAGCGGATGGGCACGACCTTGCGGCCGGGTTCGATCGGCGTGGTCATAGCTGGAATTCTCCCCGAGCGACCACCTTGCACGACCCGCCGACGCGCGGTGCCTCGCCCGGTGAGACATCGACCTCGATGTAGGACGGGCGCAGCATCTCGACGCCCTGCAGCATCGTGATGCGTCCGGGCTCCACGACGCCGCTCTGCAAGAGGTGCGCACCGAGTGCACCAGCGGCGGAGCCGGTGGCGGGGTCTTCCCAGATGCTGTCGAGCGGCGAGAACATGCGCGTGCGCATGATCCCGTCCCGCTCCGGCGCCCACAGGTAGATGGTGTGCATGTTGTACTCGGCGAGCGCCTGCATGTGCGGCGATGCCTTCGACACGTCGGCGACGGGGCAGAGCAGGTGGTTGATGCCGTTGGCGGCCTTGGTCGGCTCGCCGATCAGCGGTGTGCCAAGAGCGCGGCCGAGTTCCTCGGCATCCACATCGGCCGGGCCGATCAGCGGGTCGGGCTGTGTCATGCGTCCACCGACGAGCGTGCCGCCTTCACGCTCGATCTCGACGGGGATGATGCCCATGCCGGTCTCGAAGCCGATCAGGTGGATTGGCGTGGCGCGCGCGATCACCCAGGCCGACCCGAGCACGGGGTGCCCGGCAAAGGGAATCTCCTCGGCGGGCGTGAAGATGCGCAGCCGTGCGGTACCACCCTCGGTCGCGCGCTGCAGGAACGTCGTCTCCGACAGGTTCGTCTCGCGTGCGAGGGCCTGCATCGTGTTGTCGTCGAGGCCGTCGGCGCCGGTGAAGACCGCCAGTGGGTTGCCTTCAAGGGCGGTCGCGGTGAAGACGTCGACGATCACGTAGCGGAGTGTGCGCATGGCGGCACGATACCGCGCACCCGTATGTAGCGCATTGCACTACACTGCGCTACATGACTGCGCCGCTCAGCCTCCGCCTCAATGACAACGCCCTGCAGTGCCTCTTCTTCGAGGCGAGCCTCGAAGGCATTCCGCCCCGCACGCTGGCACAGCGCCTGATCGATGAGGGCCTGCGGATGCAGCGACACCCACGCGTCGGCTTCATGAACGGTGCCACCGGTCGTCGCGCATACCTCCTCGGAACGGGTGTCGACATCTGGGAGCTCATCGACATCCTCAAGGCGTGTGGCGGCGATGTCGGCGCGGCCACGGAATACACCGGTCGCTCGAGGCCCGATATGGATGCCGCGATTGCGTATTACGGGGCCTACCCGGATGAGATCGATGCCCGTGTTGAGGCAAATCGCATCGCCGGCGAGCGCGGTAAGGCCGAGTACCTCGCCGGCTTGGAGCGAGCCGCAGGTTGAGATTCCTCCTCGACGCGATGATCACAGCAGAGGTCGTCAGAGTGCTGGCCGACCAGGGCGTCGAGGCAGAGGCGATCGATGGCGTGCCGGCACTTCTCGGTCTGAGCGACCCCGATGTCCTGCAGCGCGCTCGGGATGGCCGACAGGTGCTGGTGACGCACAATCGCGAGGACTTCTGCCGCATCGGGCGAGCGGCCGTCGCCGATGGCGAGGGACATTTCGGGATCATCCTCGTCACAGGGCACATCGTCCGCATCGGCTCGCTCGCGGTGGAGTTGGAGCGCATCGCCCGTGAGCTGGGCGCCGACGACGCCCTACGCGACCAGGAGCTCTGGCTATAGCGCAAATTTCTAGGAGCGCCTAGAATTCTGATGTGGCACCGCGCGACATTCCGGAGACGAGCGAGGACGCCGCCGCTGTTGCCCTACCGGGCGAGGCGCGCGTGCTGGCGGCCGCGACCGAGTCGCTGACCGGCGATCGGCGTGGGTTCAGGAAGCTCTGGCCCTTCCTCGGCCCCGCCTTCGTGGCGGCAATCGCGTATGTCGATCCGGGCAACTTTGCCACCAACATCGCGGCCGGTGCGGGCTACGGCTACCTGCTCCTGTGGGTGATCCTCGCCGCGAACCTGATGGGCATGCTGATCCAGTCTATGAGCGCGGGGCTGGGCATCGCGACCGGCATGTCGCTGCCCGAGGTGTGTCGCGTGCGGCACCGCAAGCCGGTCAATTTCGTGTTGTGGGTGATCGCCGAGATCGTCGCGATGGCCACGGATCTCGCCGAGTTCATCGGCGCCGCAATCGCGCTCTACCTGCTGTTCGGTCTACCGCTCCTGCCGGCCGCGCTGGTCACCGCGGTCGGCTCGTACGGGATCCTCTGGCTGCAGACGAGCCGCGGCTTCCGTCATATGGAGGCCGTCATCACGGGCCTGCTGGGCATCATCATCGTCGGCTTCCTCGTGCAGGTGATCCTCGCCGGCCCGAGCGGCGTGGACGTGGCCAAGGGCCTCTTCATCCCGGGCTTCGACGGCCCCGAGAGCATCCTGCTGGCCGCCGGCATCCTCGGCGCCACGGTGATGCCGCACGTGATCTACCTGCACTCGGCGCTGACGAAGCCGCGTGCCAAGGGGCGCAGCGAGGAGGAGCGGCGCCGGCTGATCCGCTTCGAGCGCATCGACGTCGTGATCGCGATGTCGATCGCCGGCCTCGTCAACATGTCGATGCTGATCGTGGCCGCAGCGGCGTTCCACAGCCGGGGCCTGACGGACGTGGTCGACCTCGACCAGGTCCACGCTCTGCTCGGCCCGATCCTCGGCAATTCCGCTCCGATTCTCTTCGCACTGGCGCTGCTCGCCTCGGGCCTCTCATCGAGCAGCGTCGGCACGCTCGCGGGGCAGGTGATCATGGAGGGCTTCATCAACCGGCGCATTCCGCTGTGGCTGCGCCGCGGCATCACGATGGCGCCGGCGATCGTGATCATCGCGATCGGGGTGAACCCCACCCGTGCGCTGATCATCAGCCAGGTCGTGCTCAGCTTCGGCATCCCGTTCGCGTTGATCCCACTGATCCTCGCGAGCCGCGATCGCGGGCTGATGGGACGGTTCCGGCTGGGCCCGCTGGGCCTCGCAGCCGCGGTGGTGGTGGCCGGCCTAATCCTGGCGCTGAACGTGTTCCTGCTGAGCAAACTCGTTCTGGGCTGACGCCGCTCGGGACCGGCAACTGTGCCCCGGTGCTCCAGCTTTGCGTTGGCGCTCATCGCCACGCTGGTCGCGGCGTGCGCGTTTGCGCTGCCCGCGCAGGCGGCGGACGACACGGCGCTATCCCTGAACGGCACGTCGCAGTACGCCTCATCGACGAGCTCGATCTTCGCCTCGAACACGACGTTCACGTACGAAGCCTGGGCTCGTATCACGAGCACGAGCACGTGCGGTACCGCGGGGTACTGCTGGATTGTGGGACGCGATGGCGATGCCGGCATCGCCATCCGCGGTGGTACTTACCACTGGTACTTGTACACCAGCGCCGGCTGGACCACCTGGCTCGACTCGGGCGTTCCGGCCCGTGCAGGGGAGTGGGCGCATGTCGCGCTTGTGCGCTCGACGACATCGGCCTGGCTGCGGATCAACGGCACGACCGTCGACACGCGAACAGGGCTTGGAGCGTCGGTTTCGGCCTACTCGAGCGACATGTCCGGCTACCCGTTCCGCGTCGGTCTTGTCGGCTTGACGAGCACGACGAACTACTTCCCTGGCAGCATCGACGAGGTGCGGTACTGGACCACAGCGCGAACCGAGGCGCAGATCCAGACGGACATGCGCACGTGGGGGCCGGCCAATGCCACGGGACTCGTCGGCTACTGGGACTTCAACGACGGCTCGGGGGCGACCGCTGCGAACCGCGTCACGGGAGCTGCAGCGGGATCTGCCCTGACGATCACCGGGTCGCCGTCGTGGGTCGACACGAAGACGTCGGCTACGAGCGGCGGTCGTACCGTGGTCACGTTCCCGCGCTCGTACCTCACCGCCGACGGCGGCTGGACAGCGCCGACCGGCGTCACGAGCGTGGACTACCTCGTAGTCGCCGGCGGTGGCGGCGGCGGCGCGTGGGTCGGTGGTGGTGGCGGCGGCGGTGGTGTGCTGCAGGGAACGAAGACGGTTACGACCGCGGCCAACACGGTGACGGTCGGCATGGGTGGCCTCGGCACGCTCTGGGGAACCGCCAGCACGACGGTCGCGGCTCGGTCCGGCACGAGCGGCCTGTCCTCGATCTTCTCCGACCAGACCGCGGTCGGTGGTGGTCTCGGCGGCAGCTACAGCGGCACGCCCGCCGCCGCCACCGGCGGTTCCGGTGGCGGCGCCGGCTTCTCGTCGGGCAACGGCTCGGGCACCGGCTCCGGAGCGGCTCGTCAGGGCTTCGCCGGCGGCATCGGCACGGCGGGAGGCGTTTTCCCCGCCGGTGGTGGTGGCGGCGCGGGGGCGGTCGGCGGCAACGCATCCGGATCGACCGGCGGCTCGGGCGGTGCCGGACGCCCGTCGTCGATCTCCGGCACGTCGGCGCGCTACGCCGGTGGTGGTGGTGGCGGCGTGCACTCCGCCGGAACCGTGGGCACCGGCACGGACGGCGGTGGCAATGGCACGACGAACACGACGGACAAGGCTGGCAGCGGTACGATCGGGACCGGTGGTGGTGGCGGCGGTGGTGGCAACCCGAACAACCTCGTCTCCGAGGGCGGCAACGGCGGCTCGGGCACGGTGATCCTCTCCTACGCCGACCCCGCCGGGCCCGTGACGATCCCGACCGACCTCTCGCGCAGCTTCGGCGGCACGCCCGACTCGGTCTACGTCGGAGACCAGGCCGGCGTCGACCTGGCCGACACGTTCACCTTCGAGGCATGGGTGCGGCCGTCGAACGCGACGGGCCTCCAGAACCTGTTCCGCAAGCAGGACGCGTACACGATCGGAATCGACTCGGGCGTCTTGAAGTACGCGCTGAACGGCACGCTCACGCCATCGTGGTCGTGGCAGTCCACCGGCGTGTCTATCCCCACGGGGTCGTGGACCCACATCGCGTTCGTCAAGGACGGCACGACCGTGTCGGTCTACCTCAACGGCAGCGCCACGGCCACGTGGTCGGGCTCGACCGGCGTGCCGGCAACGCTGCTGAACACCTCGTACCCCCTGTACGTCGGCGTCAACGGCGCCACCTGCACCGTGCCGCTGGCGGTGTGCGACGTCGCGGGCGCCGAGTTCTACAACGGCCTGATCAGCGAGTTCCGGCTCTGGGCGACGGCGCGCACCGGTGCGCAGATCGCGGCGGCGTACGACAAGCGGCTGGCGTCGAACCTGCTGACCTTCCCGTTCGACGAGCCGTCGGGCACTGTCGCCTACAACACGGCGCTTACGGGCGGCAGCACGCTCAACGGCACCTATTCCGGCACTGCGTCGTCGGCCACGATCCCGACGCTGTCGTCCCCGACCACCATCGCCACCTCAGACGTGGCGGCGTTCAGCGGCTTCCTCCCGGCGTACGACGCGACGGGCGACGTCACCTTCGCGGTGGGCAGCCAAGGGACCAAGGGCTCCGTCGCGATCACCTCGGCGACCGGCGCCTTCACCTACACGCCGACAACGAACTCGACGGGCCTCGACGCCTTCACCTACACGGCGACACGCGGCAGTGTGACCTCGGCCGCGCAGTCGATCGGTGCCAGCATCACGGATACCACGGCGCCGACGGTATCGAGCTTCACGTCGGCGGTGTCGTCGCCGACGAATTCCTCGAGCATCGCGTACACGCTGACGTTCTCGGAGTCCGTGACGGGCGTTGCGGCTGGCGACTTCTCGAACGCCGGCACCGCGACGGGCTGCGTATACGCGCCGGGCACCGATAGCGGCGCAACGCGGACCGTCACGATCACGAGTTGCTCGGAGGGCACGATCCAGCCGCGCTTCGCTGCGAACAGCGCCACTGACACCTCGTCAAACGCGGGGCCAGCCGCAGCGGCGACGGCATCGACCACGATCACGCGCGATGCGATGGGGCCGACGGTGACGATCACGCCGTCACCGAGCACCGTCACGCCCTCGACCAGCCGGACATCGACAGTCACGTTTACGCTCACCGAGGCTGCGACGGACTTCACGGCAGCGGACGTCGCCGTGACGAACGGCACCCTTTCCGGCTTCTCCGGGTCGGGAACGTCGTACACGGCGACGTTTACCGCGACGGGCGTGGGGCCGACAGCGGTCATCTCCGTTGCAGCCGGCACGTTGAGCGACGCCTTTGGTAACGCCAACACGTCAGGTTCGGGCACGATCACGATCTCGGCGACGAATGGTCGTACAGCCTTCACCGGCAACGGCACCATCGGCACGAACGGGGTGGTCTACGTCGTTGAGCGCTTCACGAGCGGGACGACGAACTGGACCGTGCCGAACGGCGTCACGTCGATCGACCACCTGCTCGTCGGTGGTGGTGGCGGCGGTGGCGGTGTTACCGGTGGTGGCTTCAGTTCGGGTGGTGGTGGTGCCGGACAGGTGCGTGGCGGTACCACCGCGGTGACCGCTGGGCAGACGCTCTCGGCCGTCGTTGGTGCGAGCGGCGCGAGCGGCGGGACGACGAGCATCGCGGCATCGGTCGGCGGTATCGGCGGCGTCTCGAGCCTCACGGGCACCGGGGTTTCGCTCACGGCAACTGGCGGTGGCGGTGGCGCAGGCGGACAGGGTAACAGCGGAGCCACTAACGCCACGAACGGTGCATCGGGTGGCGGTGGCGGGGCCCAGGCGGTGGTGATCGCGCAGCCGGCCACCGGCACCGCGGGGCAGGGTACCGCCGGCGGTACCGCCCGTGCTGACAGCGGCTCCGGCAATAGCCAGTCCGGCGGTGGTGGTGGCGGGGCCGGGGTCGCCGGCGGCAACGGCACGTCGACGGCCGGTGGAGCCGGTGGTGCCGGCGTCTCGAACTCGACTTCCGGTGCCGTCGTGAACTACGGCGGCGGTGGTGGTGGCGGTAAGCGCGTGACCGGAAGTGCGGGCGCTGGAGGCCAGGGCGGAGGCGGTACCGGTGGTCTCGCGGCGGCTGGATCCGCCGCGACGGCCAACACCGGCGGCGGCGGGGGTGGAGCTGGCGGCGACGGCTTGTTCGCGGGCGGTGCGGGCGGATCGGGGATCGTGGTTGTGCGGTATGCCCTGCCTGCGGTATCGGTGCCCGACTTGGATGCAGGCTCAGACACGGGAGCATCGAATAGCGACGATCGCACGACGAGCACGGTGCTCACGTTGACGGGCTCGGCGCCGCCGGGTGCGTCGGTCCAGCTGAAGGATGGCGGTACGGATACGGGTAGTACCTGCCTTGCGAATGACACGACAGGTGCCTGGTCCTGCACGACGGGCACGTTGAGCGCCGGCGCGCATTCGCTGACGGCGGTGGCATCGACCGCGCTTGACTCGGTCGTGACGTCGACGTCGAGCGCGTTGTCGGTGACGGTTGATTCGACGGCGCCGACGGTGTCGAGCTTCTCGTCGTCGACGACGGATGGCTCGTACAAGGCCGGCGCCACGATCAACATCACGGCGACGACGAGCGAGGCGGTCCAGTCGGGCAACACGCTCACGGCCACGCTCGACACGGGCGCGACGGTGCTGCTGACGGCGGCCTCGGCGGGTACGACGCTGACGGGCACGTACACGGTCGCAGCGACGCAGAATTCGGCGGATCTGACGGTGTCGAGCTTCACGATCGGCACCGTTGCCGATACGGCGGGCAACACGATGACGTCGACGACGGTGCCGTCGGGTGCGAGCAACATCGACGGTGCCAAGGCGATCATCATCGACACCACCGCACCGACGGTCTCGTCGTTCACGTCGGCCGCCTCGTCGCCGACGAACGCGTCGAGCATCACGTACGCGCTGACGTTCTCCGAGAACGTGACGGGCGTCGCGATCGGCGACTTCTCCAATAGTGGTACCGCGACCTGCACCTTCGCGCCGGATACCGACTCGGGCGCCTCGCGCACGGTGACAGTCACGTGCACCACGGGCGGGACGATCATTCCGGTGTTCGCATCGGCTGGCGCCTCCGACGCGGCCGGCAACACGGGCCCGGCTCCGGCTGCGACCGCGACGACGACGATCACGCGCGATGTGACGGCACCGACGGTGTCGAGCTTCTCCTCATCGACCGCAGACGGGTCGTACAAGGCTGGCGCGTCGATCAACATCACCGCGACAACCAGTGAGGCGATCCAGTCGGGTAACACGCTGACGGTGACGCTCGATACGGGCGCGACGGTGCTGCTCACGGCCGCGTCGGCGGGCACCACGCTGACCGGTACGTACACCGTGACGTCGGCGCAGAACTCTGCCGACCTGACGGTTTCGAACTTCACCATCGGGACCGTTGCGGATGCGGTGGGTAACGCGATGACCTCGACGACGGTGCCGTCTGGCGGGAACAACATCGCGGGTGCGAAGGCGATCGTGATCGACACCACCGCACCGACGATCTCGTCGTTCTCGTCGTCTACCGCGGATGGCACGTACAAGCAGGGTGCGACGATCACCATCGCGGCGACGACAAATGAGGCGGTCCAGTCGGGCAATACGCTCACGGTCACGCTCGACACGGGCGCGACGGTGCTGTTGACGGCGGCATCGGCCGGCACGACGTTGACCGGTACGTACACGGTTGGCGCGTCGGAGACGTCCTCGGATCTGACGGTTTCGAGCTTCACGATCGGGACGGTTGCCGATACGGCGGGCAACGCGATGACGTCGACGACGGTGCCGTCGGGCCTGAACAACATCGCGGGCGCCAAGGCGATCGTGATCGACACGACGGCCCCGACGGTGTCGAGCTTCACGTCGGCACAATCCACGCCAACCAATGCAGCGAGCTTCACCTACACGCTGACGTTCTCGGAGACCGTGACGGGCGTCGTGGCGGGCGACTTTTCCAACACGGGTTCGGCGACGGGCTGCGTGTACGCACCCGGTGCCGACTCGGGCACGACGCGCACGGTCACGATCACGAGCTGCTCGGCGGGAACCGTCGTGCCGGAGTTCGCCCTTGGTGGCGCGAGCGACGCGGCCGGTAATGCCGGCCCGGCCACGGCGGCGACGTCTTCGACGACGATCACGATCGACACGACGGCGCCGAGCGTCTCGAGCTTCGTCTCGGCAGCCTCCACGCCGACGAACGCCTCGAACGTCACCTACACGCTCACGTTCTCTGAGGCGGTGACGGGCGTCGCGGTCAGCGATTTCTCGAACAGCGGTACCGCGAGCTGCACGTTCGCACCTGGTACCGACTCGGACAGTTCGCGCACGGTGACGGTCACGTGCACGACGGGTGGCACGGTGACTCCCGTCTTCGCCTTGGGTGGTGCGACGGATGCCGCGGGCAACACCGGCCCGGCGTCGGCTGCGACCGCGACGACGACGATCACGCGCGACGTCACTGCGCCGACGATCGCGAGCTTCTCGTCGTCCACGGTCGATGGCTCGTACAAGGCAGGGGCCACGATCAACGTCACCGCAACGGCAAGCGAGGCAATCCAATCAGGCAACACGATCACGGCCACGCTCGACACGGGCGAGGCCGTTGTGCTCACCGCAGCGTCGGCGGGCACGACGCTGACGGGTACCTACACCGTCGCCGCCGGGCAGAATTCCGCCGACCTGACGGTCTCGAGCTTCACCATCGGCACGGTTGCCGATACGGCGGGCAACGCGATGACCTCGACGACGGTGCCGTCGGGAGTGAACAACATCGCGGGTGCGCAGGCGATCGTGGTCGACACGACGGCGCCGACCGTGTCGTCGTTTACCACGGCGCAGGCCTCGCCCACGAACGCGAGCTCGTTCTCCTACACGCTCACGTTCTCGGAGTCCGTGACAGGCGTCGCGGCGGGTGACTTCTCCAATACGGGTTCGGCGACAGGCTGCGTGTACGCACCCGGTACCGACGCGGGCACGACGCGCAGCGTCACGATTAGCAGCTGCTCGGAGGGCACCGTCGTGCCGCAGTTTGCGAGTGGGGGCGCCACCGATACGGCGGGCAATACGGGGCCGGCCTCGGCTGCCGCTGGCTCGTCGCTCTTGATCGACCGCACGGCGCCGACTGCGACGCTCACCGCTGTCACCTCGTCGCCAACGAACGCGTCGTCGATTGAGTACACGCTGACGTTCTCTGAGTCGGTCACGGGTGTGGCTGCTGGTGACTTCACGCAGACAGGTACGGCGACGGGCTGTGTCTTCGCGCCGGGCACCGACTCGGGCAACACGCGCACGGTCACGCTGACGAGTTGCTCGGGGGGCACCGTGATTCCGCACTTCGCCGCGAACGGCGCGACCGATGCGGCTGGCAATACCGGTCCGGCGACGATTGCCGATGGTCCGACGATTACACGCGATGTGACGGCGCCGACGGTGTCGTCGTTCATCGCGGTTACGGCATCGCCGACGAATGCGGCGTCGCTGTCGTACACGCTGACGTTCTCCGAGGTGGTTACGGGTGTCGCGGCGGGCGACTTCTCGAACACGGGCACGGCGACGTCGTGCGCCTTCGGCCCCGATGCTGATTCGGGCAGCTCGCGCACGGTGACCGTGACCGGTTGCTCCGAGGGCACGGTCATTCCGCGCCTGGCCGTTAGCGCCGTCACGGACGCGGCCGGCAACACCGGCCCAGCCTCGGCCGCGACGGGCGCCACGATCACGGTCGATCGCACGGCCCCGACCGTGTCGTCGTTCACGAGCACGCAGGCCACGCCGACCAATGCGGCCGCTGTTGTCTACGCGCTGGCGTTCTCTGAGTCGGTTACGGGCGTCGCGGCCGGCGACTTCTCGAACACGGGCACCGCGACGGGCTGCTCGTTCTCGGCCGGTACCGACACCGGCGCGTCGCGCACGGTTACGATCAGCAGCTGCTCGGAGGGCACGGTGATCCCCGAGTTCGCCCTGGGCGGCGCGACCGACGCGGCGGGCAACGCCGGCCCGGCTGCAGCGGCGACGTCTGGCACCACGATCACGATCGATCGCACCGCACCGACGGCAGCGATCACGGCTGTCACCGCGACGCCGACCAACGCCACGACGGTCGTCTACACGCTCACGTTCTCCGAGTCGGTCACGGGCGTCGCTGCCGGCGACTTCACGCAGACTGGTACGGCGACGGGCTGCGTGTTCGCACCCGGCACCGACGCGGGGGCAATCCGCACCGTCACGCTGACGAGCTATTCGGCCGGCACGATCATTCCGCACTTTGCCGCGAACGGTGCGACCGACGCCGCGGGCAACACCGGCCCGGCGACGATCGCCGACGGGCCGACGATCGCGCGTGACGCCGCGGCCCCGACCGTGTCGTCGTTCACGGCCGTCACCTCGTCGCCGACGAACGCGGCCTCCATCTCGTACACGCTCACGTTCTCGCGCACCGTCACCGGCGTCGCGGCCGGCGACTTCTCCAACACCGGCACCGCCGCGTCGTGCGTGTTCGATCCGAGCGCCGACTCCGGCACGTCGCGCACCGTCACGATCACGGGTTGCGGCGAGGGCACGATCATTCCGCGCTTCGCTGCGAACGGCGCGACCGACGCCGTCGCCAACACGGGCCCGGCAACGGCCGCCGATGGCGACACGGTCACGCGTGACATCACGGCGCCGACGGTGTCGTCGTTCACGGCCGTCACCTCGTCGCCGACGAACGCCTCGACGCTGACGTACACGCTGACGTTCTCCGAGTCGGTCACGGGTGTGGCCGCCGGCGACTTCTCGCAGACCGGTACGGCGACGGGCTGCAGCTTCTCGCCGGGTACCGACTCTGGCGCCTCGCGCACGGTGACGATCACGGGCTGCGGCGAGGGCACGATCATCCCGCGCTTCGCCGCCGGTGGTGCCAACGATCTCGCGTCGAACGGTGGCCCGGCAGTCGCAGCTACGGGCGCGACGATCACACGCGACACGACGGCGCCGACGGTGACGGGCTTCACCAGCGCCCAGGCCTCGCCGACCAATGCGACGAGCTTCACGTACACCCTCACGTTCTCCGAGTCGGTCACGGGTGTCGTGGCCGGCGACTTCTCGAACACCGGCACGGCGGCGTCGTGCACCTTCGCGCCGGGTACCGACGCGGGCGCATCGCGCACCGTCACCATCACGAACTGCACCGCTGGCACCGTGATCCCGGAGTTCGCCGCCGGCGGCGCGAGCGACGGGGCGGGCAACACCGGCCCGGCCACCGCCGCGACGTCGGCGACGACGATCACGATCGACCGCACCGCGCCGACGGCGTCGCTGACGGCCGTCACCGCATCGCCGACCAACGCGACTGCACTGGAGTACACCCTCACGTTCTCGGAGGCGGTCACGGGCGTAGCTGCCGGTGACCTGTCGAACACGGGCACGGCGACGGGCTGCGCCTTCGACCCCGGTACCGACTCGGGTACTTCGCGCACGGTCACGATCACGAGCTGCTCCGAGGGCACCCTGGTGCCGCGCTTCGCTGCCGACGGCGCCGTCGATGCCGCCGGCAACTCCGGTCCGGCCGCGGCTGCCACGGGCTCGAGCATCACCATCGATCGCACGGCGCCGACGGTGTCGGGCTTCTCGTCCGCCCAGGCCTCGCCGACCACCGCCGCGAGCCTCACCTACACCCTCACGTTCTCCGAGGCGGTCACCGACGTCGCGGCTGGCGACTTCGCGAACTCGGGTACGGCGACGGACTGCGTGTTCGCGCCGGGCAACGATACGGGCGCGTCGCGCACGGTCACGATCACCGGCTGCTCCGAGGGCACCGTGACGCCGCAGTTCAGTGCGGGCGGTGCTGCCGACGCGGCCGCCAACACCGGCCCGGCCGCAGTTGCCAACGCGACCACGACGATCACGCGCGACGTCACCGCCCCGACGGTTGTCTCGCTCGTTGCGGTCACCGCCTCGCCGACCAACGCGACGACGCTCACGTACACGCTCACGTTCTCCGAGTCCGCCACCGGCGTCGCGGCTGCTGACTTCACCAACACGGGTACGGCGACGGGCTGCGTCTTCGCGCCGGGCGCAGACTCGGGCGCAACGCGCACGCTGACGGTCACGAGCTGCTCCGACGGCACGGTGATCCCGCGCTTCGCCGCCGGTGGCGCGGCCGACCTCGCGGGCACCGCGGGCCCGGCCTCGGCCTTCACTGGTGACACCATCCTCCGCGATGCCGTTGCGCCGACGGTTTCGTCCTTCACCGCCACCACCGCGACGCTCACGAACGGTGCGAACGTGGTCTACACGCTCACATTCTCCAAGAACGTCACCGGCGTCGCGGCCGCCGACTTCTCCAACGCGGGTACCGCCGCCGGCTGCGTCTTCAACCCCGGCACCGACTCGGGCGCGACGCGCACCGTCACGGTCACGGGCTGCACCGACGGCACGGTGATCCCGCGCTTCGCAGTCAACGGCGCCACCGACGGCGCCAACACCGGCCCGGCGACCGCGGCCGACGGCACGACCGTCACGCGCGACACCGTGGCACCGACGCTCGCCGCGATCGGCGTGAACGGCACCGAGGACACGACGCTGACCTTTACGCAGTCTGTGTTCGCAGCCGCCTACGCCGACGCGCGCACGTCGACGCCGACGACGATCACCATCGCCGGCCTGCCGTACACCGGCACGCTCAGCCTGTCGGGCACGCCGGTCACCAGCGGCCAGGTGATCC
>CAJCBN010000402.1 GCA_903960645.1 uncultured Actinomycetes bacterium
CCTCGATCTCGAAGAGCTGCCGGGCGTCGGCCACTGGCTCCACTGCGAGGCGCCCGACCGGGTTGCCGACCGCATCGCCGCCTTCCTGCGCGCAGGCTGTACCCGGGCGACGTCTCAGCGCGCGCTGAGGAACTCGGCCAGCGTGCCGGCCGCCGGGCTCGGTCGCCGGCTGGGCAGGAGCACGTACCAGTCGCGCGACGGCGGCGGCGGCTCGACAGACAGCCGTACGAGCTGGCCCGAGGCGATCTGGTGCTCCACGGAGACAAGCGGGACGAGGCCGACGCCGAGCCCGACCATGGCGGCGGCGGCGACGGCGGAGTTCGAGCCGATCGTGGTGACCGGCGGCGTGATGTGCGCGGCAGCGAGGTACTCATCGACAAGGCGCCGCGTGCCGGAGGCCTCCTCGCGCACGAGCCACGTCTCGTCGGCGAGGTCGCGCACCGAGACGGTGCCCGAACCGGCCAGCGGGTGGTCGGGGGCGGCCACGATGACGTGCTCGTTGCGGGCGATGATCGTCCCGTCCAGCGAGCCATCCTCTGGCGGGCGGCCACCGATGCCGATGTCGGCGCCGCGCGAGGCCAAGAGCTCGAGCACGAACTCGCGGTTGCCGATCTCGAGCTGGATCGGAACGTCGGGATGGGCCTCGCGGAACGCGCGCAGGAGCGGCGGCAGGAGCGACTCAGCGGCCGTGTAGACGGCGGCAATGCGGACGGTGGAACTCACCTTGCTTGCGGCACTCTGAGCCATGCGGGTGCCCAGGTCGAGCAGGCCGAGCGCCTCGATCGCGTGGGGCAGGAAGGCCTCGCCGGCCGGGCTCAGCTTCATGCCGCGCCCGTCGCGTTCGGTCAGCGGCACGCCGACCTCCTCGCTGAGCGCGGCGATGGATCCGGACACGGACGGCTGCGAGACGTGCAGGCGCTCGGCCGCCGCGCGGACGGAGCCGTCCTCGGCGACCGCGATGAACGTGCGCAGCTGGGAGAGTGTCATAGCCATCGACTTATGAATCTTCCCGCATTACCTGCTGGTTGTCCATGAATTGGTGGCGTACCGTGTCGGGTATGCAGAACCGTGACCGCCTCCACCGCTCCGAGCTCGCCGTCCCCGCCTCGAATCTCCGCATGTTGGAGAAGGCACCCGACGCCGGCGCCGACATCGTCTTCCTCGACCTCGAGGATGCCGTCGCCCCCGACGACAAGGTCCAGGCCCGCCTGAACGCCATCGAGGTGCTCCAGTCGCAGGACTGGTCGAAGACCGCGACCTCGGTGCGCATCAACGGCCTCGATACCCACTGGGCCTACCGCGACGTCGTCGACATCGTCGAGGCGGTCGGCAACCGCCTCGACATGATCCTCGTGCCGAAGGTCGGTCGCCCCGCTGACCTCGAGTTCGTCGAGCTGCTGCTGTCGCAGATCGAGCAGGCCTACGGGTACGACCCGATCCCGCTGACCGCGCTGATCGAGACCGCGCCCGGTATGGCCAACGTCGAGGCGATCGCCCAGGCGTGCCCGGACCGCCTCGAGGCACTGGTCTTCGGCGTCGGTGACTACGCCGCCTCCACCCGGGCCCGGACCACCGTGATCGGTGGCGTCACGCCCGAGTACGCCGTGCTCACCGAGGCCGACGCGGACGGCCGGCGCGACCTGCACTGGGGCGACCCCTGGCACTTCGCGCTGTCCCGGGTCCTCGTGGCCTGCCGCGCCAACGGTCTGCGCCCGATCGACGGGCCCTTCGGCGACTTCAGCGACACGGAGGGCTACCGCATGAGCTGCCGCCGGGCCGCCGCCCTCGGCTACGACGGCAAGTGGGCGATCCACCCGTCGCAGATCGCCATCGCCAACGAGGTCTTCTCGCCGATGCCGGAGGAGGTCGATCGCGCCCGCCGGATCATCTCGGCCATGGCCGAGGCCGCCGCTGAGGGCCGCGGCGCCGTGTCTCTCGACGGCCGCCTGATCGACGCCGCCTCCATCAAGATGGCGGAGAACGTCGTGGCACGCGCGGAGATGATCGCCGGAGCGTGATGGCCGTGCCCGCCGCGGATCTCGAGGTCGGCACGCTGGCGGGTGATGACGCGCTGCTCGAGCGGCTGCTGTTCGAGGCAATCGATGCCACCGAGGGCGATGACATCGTCGCGGCCGTCGTGCGCCTGCATGCCCTCGCCGTGCGCGCGCGGGCGGGTGATGACGCCGCCGCCGGGCAGTTGCGTGGCGAGACGGCGCTGTTCGACCGTGGTACCGCCGGCTCGGTCGCCAAGGCGCTCCTGATGCGGCTGCAGGCCGCCAACCTGTCGGAGGAGCGCGAGCGGGTACGACGGCTGCAGACCTTGACGGCGCGCCACGCATCGCTCGAGCACGCGGTCAGCGAGATCGGCTCGCCCGAGGCGTTCCGCACCCACCTCGACGACCTGCACGTCGAGCTGGTGCTGACGATGCACCCCTCCGACGCCACGCGCCGCGCCGTCCTGCACAAGCTGCACCGCCTCACCGAGCAGCTCAACGACGTGGACCGCGCGCTGGGACCCGAATCGCTCGCGACCGCGCTGGCCGAGGCGCAGGAGACGATCGCCGCCTGGTGGGCCACCGACGAGGTGCGCCGCAGCCGGCCACCCGTCGAGGAGGAGATCCGACGCACCGTCTTCCTCGTCGAATCCGCGCTGTACGACGCGGCCGCCGACGTGGCGATCGCGCTGGAGCGCCGACTCGGATTCCCGCTGACGCGTCCGCCGATCTCGTTCGTGCAGTGGGCGGGCGGCGACATGGATGGCAACCCGTCCGCGACGGGTGACACCGTGCGCTTCGCGGTCGTTGAGGCGCGCCGCGCCGCGCTGCGCCTGATGCGCGACCGGGTGGTGGCCGCCTCCCGCCTACATTCGGAGGCCTCGCGCTACGCGGATGGGGCTGCCCTCGCGCTCCTGATCGAGCGCGACGTCTCGACCCTGCCGGGTGGCGACGACGAGGGCGGCGCCTACGCCCATGAGCCTCTCCGTCGCAAACTGCGGCTGATGCGCGATCGCCTGACCTGGACGATGCGCGCGCTTGACGGCGACGTGGCCGTCGACCCTGCCTGGGTCTACCGCGACGCCGACACGCTGATCGAGGACCTCACCGCCGTTCGCGCAGCCGCCCCGGGGGCGACGCCGTCACTGGACCGCCTCGTCTGGCAGGCCCGCATCTTCGGCCTCCACCTGCTCGAGATCGACGTCCGCCTGCACGCCCGCGAGCTCGGCGAGGCGATCGACGCGCTGCTACCTGGCGCGGCGGGGCTGTCCGGCGCCGAACGCCTGCGCTGGATCGCGCAATCGCTCGACGATCCCGCCGCCCGGTCCTCCACTCCAACCCCAGACGACCTCCGCGCCGTGCGTGCCCTCGACGAGGCCGCCCGCCTGCGCGAGGCATTCGGCTCGACCCCGCTCCGTTCGCTGGTGATCTCCGGCTGCGAGACGCCCGAGGACGTGCTGGCCGCGACATGGCTGCTCCATCGCAGCGGTCTGCAGGAGGTGCCCGTCGTACCACTGTTCGAGTCGGGCGCGTCGCTGCGGAGCGCCACAGGCATCGCCGAAGCCGCGCTGGCCGAGCCCGCCTTCCGGGCGCACGTCGACGCCACCGGCGGTCGGCTGGAAGTGATGCTCGGCCACTCCGACGGTGGCAAGGAAGAGGGCTTCATCGGCGCGCAGTGGCGCATCTGGCGCGCGCAGGAGGATCTCGTCGCCGTCTGCCAGCGCCATGGCATCGGCTTCCGCGCCTTCCACGGCCGCGGCGGATCGCCCGCCCGGGGAGCCGCCCCGCCGGACGAGATCGCCCGTGCCCTGCCAGCCGGTGCCGCCAGCGGCGGCCTGCGTCTGACGGAGCAGGGTGAGGCCGCGCGTTCCAAGCTGGCCCACCCCGTGCTGGCGCG
>CAJCBN010000403.1 GCA_903960645.1 uncultured Actinomycetes bacterium
GGTCGAGACGCCGAGCAACCCGCTCCTGCAGATCGCGGACATCGCCGCCATCGCCGAGGGCCTCGCCGAGACGACGCTGCTCGTCGTGGACGGCACCTTCACGACGCCGCTCCTGCAGCAGCCGCTCGCGCTCGGCGCCGACCTCGTCGTCCACAGCGCAACCAAGCTGATCGGCGGCCACGCAGACCTTTTGATGGGCGTCGCGATCGGAAGCGACGAGCTGGCGACCCGCCTCCGCGATCATCGTTACGCCTACGGCGCCACGCCGGGCTCGCTCGAGGCCTACCTCGCGCTGCGCGGGCTGCGAACGCTCGCTGTCCGCCTCGAGCGGGCGCAGGCCAACGCGCAGGCCGTCGCCGAGTTCCTCGCCGACTCGAACCACGTGACGTACGTGCTCTACCCGGGCCTCAGCTGGCACCGGGGGCATGCCCTCGCCGCCAAGCAGATGCGGGGCTTCGGGACCGTGCTCTCGTTCGAGCTCGCCGCCGGCCCGGCGGCCGCGGAACGGCTCTGCCGCGCGACGCACGTCTTTGCCAACGCGACCAGCCTCGGCGGTGTCGAATCGCTGATGGAGGTGCGGGGCAACCGCGAGTCCGAGCGCGCGATGGGCACGCCTGAGGCGCTGATCCGGGTGTCGGCCGGGATCGAGCACGGCCCCGACCTGATCGCGGATCTCGCACAGGCGCTCGCCATCGCGCACCAGGGCTAGGGGCGCCGGCCCGTGGCCCGCGATCTGCCGACCGCGAAGCTGCTGCGCGAATGCGGCTACCACTCCGACGCCGCGCAGGCGGCCGGGCGCGCCGCCCTCGAGGCGGCCGGCATCACCCGCGAAGGCAAGGAGCGGATCGCCGAGTGGAAGCGGCCGGACGCCGTGGCCACCCTGAAGGCGCGCGTGACGCTGCTGTGCGAGGCCTGCCGGCTGGCCGGTCTCGGCGGCGGACACCCGACGGCGATCATCGCCGGTGCCGGCGACCGCTGCGTGATCTGCGAGGGCAGCGCCACCCGACGTGGCGCGCTGATCCTGATCCGCGCCTGCCAGCGCGCGCGCTTCCATCGCGTGATCTTCGTCGGCGGTAACCCCGACGTCCACCGTGAGCTGCCGCTGCTGATGGGCAACGACCTCGACGTGCGCATCGTGGACGGCATGACGTCGCGACCGGGGCGTGACGTCCAGCGCGAGATCGACGGCTGCGACGTCGTCGTCCTGCTCGGCTCGACCGAGATCAGCCACACCGTCAGCGCGACCTGGGCGGGGCCGAAGACGGTCGCAACGCAGTCCCGCGGCATCAGTGCGTTCCTGCTCGAGGCGGCCGAGAAGATCGACGCCCGGGCCGGCCGCGCTGGACTCTGAGCCACGCGGCCGATAGGCTGATCGTGGAGTCAGGTTCGTCGGGGAGAGGGAACGCCATGCATGACGTCATCGTGATCGGAGCCGGCTTCGCCGGGTGCGCGGCCGCCCGCGAGGTGCGCCGGGCCGGCAAGACCCCGCTGGTCCTCGAGGCCCGCGACCGCATCGGCGGGCGCACCTGGACCTCCGACTGGGATGGCCAGCGGTTCGAGCGCGGCGGCAACTACTTCCACTGGTTCCAGCCGCACCTTTGGACCGAGGTCATGGCCGCCGGCGTCACGCCGCTCGCGCCGCCTACCGGCGACCCCGTCCACTGGACCGTCAACGAGGAGCTCCGGACCGGCACCCGTGCCGAGCGCGAGGCCATCAACGAGTCTGCCTGGAACAAGTACAACGCGGGCTCGTGGGAGATCCTCCCCGAGCCGCACGCGCCCCTCCGCCACCCCGACCGCATTGCCCGGCTCGACGCCATGACGATCCAGCAACGGATCGATGAGCTCGACCTGACCGACGATGAGCGCGCACTCCTAATGGTGG
Source organism: uncultured Actinomycetes bacterium (assembly GCA_903960645.1). Classification (GTDB taxonomy): domain Bacteria; phylum Actinomycetota; class Thermoleophilia; order Gaiellales; family F1-60-MAGs149; genus F1-60-MAGs149. The sequence continues at coordinate 1,886 of CAJCBN010000403.1, forward strand.
AGTGCCAAGGCGTGGCGAGCGGATATCTGGACGACGCCGGCGCGCTCTCGGTGATGCGGTGGCACGCGCTGTCCGGGCATACGCTGGCTGGCACGCAAGAGGCTGCCGGCGGGTACACGATCGCCGAGGGCACGCTCGCCTTCCTGCAGCCGATCCTCGATGCCGCCGCCTGTGAGTTGCGACTCGAGGCGCCGATCGAGGCCATCGAGCAGGAGGCTGACCGCGTGGTCGTAACGCTGCGCTCCGGCGAGGCGCTGGTAGCCCGCGCGTGCGTCGTGACCGTGCCCCTCAACGCGCTCGGGGCGATCCGCTTCGAGCCGGGGCTGTCAGAGGTCAAGCGGTCCGGCATCGCCCTCGGGCAGGCAGGTATCGGCAGCAAGGTGATGCTCAAGGTGCGGACACCTGGCGGCCCCGTCTCGGGCATGCACCCAAACCATCCGTTCGGCTTCCTCGGCACGATGTTCGACCTGCCCGGGGATGAGCAGATCCTCGTGTGCTTCGGCCACGACGGCGATGAGATCGTCGACGGTGACCTCGCCTGGGCGCAGCGCGAGCTCGACCGGGCGGCCCCCGGCTGCGAGGTGATCGGCATGAATTACCACGACTGGAAGTCCGACGAGTTCGCGCAGGGCACGTGGGGCGTGCACCGCCCCGGGTGGTACACCACCCACCACGCCGAGATGCAGCGCCCCGAGGGCCGCGTGATCCTGTCGAATTCCGATTGGGCCGATGGCTGGGCCGGCTTCGTCGACGGCGCGCTCGAATCGGGCAAGCACGGTGGCCGCTGGGCGGCCGCGCAGACCTAGACGACCGGACACGGGCGCCTCGATCGTTGATCACGCTGGACGCACCGCCATGCGCCCGATAGGCTGATCACGTAGTCAGGATCGTCCGGGAGAGGACACGCCATGCATGACGTCATCGTGATCGGGGCTGGCTTCGCCGGCTGTGCCGCTGCCCGCGAGGTACGTCGAGCCGGCAAATCGCCCATCATCATCGAGGCCCGTGATCGCATCGGCGGCCGCACCTGGACCGCCGACTGGGACGGACGAACCTACGAGCGCGGCGGCAACTTCTTCCACTGGTTCCAGCCGCACGCCTGGACCGAGATCATGGCCGCCGGCTGCACGCCGATGGTGCTGCCGACCCCAATGCGCGCCTCCCGTCTGGTGGGCGGCGAGGTGCACGCGGCGGATGTCGAGGAGCATGACGCGATCATCGAGAGCGCTTGGGCGAAGTACAACGCTGACTCCTGGCGGATCATGCCGCTGCCCCACGATCCGCTCTCGCCGCTGAACGACATCGCCCGCCTCGACGGCATGACGATCGCAGAGCGCATCGCAGAGCTCGACCTGACGCCCGATGAGCATGGCGTGCTGATGGGCGAGTGCGAGGGACTCGCCAGCGGCTATGCCGACGATGCCGGTGCGCTGTCCGTCCTCCGCTGGCATGCCCTGTGCGGGCACAATCTTCTGAGCACGCAGCAGGCGTCCGGCGGCGATATCGCGATTACCGAAGGCACGATCGGCTTCCTTCAGCCGATCCTCGACGAGGCCGCCTGTGACGTCGCGTTGGAGACGCCAATCGCCGCGATCGAGCAAGACGGGGACCGGGTGGTTGTGACGACCCGCGCAGGCGAGGCGATCGTCGGCCGGACCGTCGTCGTCACGATCCCGCTCAACGTGCTCGGTGACATCGCGTTCGAGCCGGGATTCAGCGAGGCGAAGCAGGCCGGCATCGCGCAGGGGCATGCCGGCATCGGCAGCAAGGCGATGTTCAAGGTCCGAGGCCTTGACGAGACCGTGGTCGCGCTCGCCGAAGATCACCCGTTCGGCTGGTTCACCACGCTGTTCGATGACGGCGACGAGCAGACGCTGGTGGCCTTCGGCCGCGACGGCGCGGACGTCCGCGACGACCTCGAGTGGGCGCAGCACGAAATCGGCCGGGTGTTCCCGGAGGCAACGGTCGTCGAGCTGTCGTACCACGATTGGAAGGCCGACGAGTTCGCGCAGGGCACGTGGGCGATTCATCGGCCGGGCTGGTACGCGAATCACCACGCCGCGATGCAGGAGCCCGAGGGCCGCGTGATTCTCGCGAGCGCCGACATTGCCGACGGCTGGGCGGGCTTCGTCGATGGTGCGCTCGAGTCGGGCAAGCGCGGCGGGCGCTGGGCGGCGGCGCAGGTCTGAGCAAGACCGTTTCCAGACCATAACCAGACCGATTTGCAATTTGGTCTGATATTCGGTACCTTCCGGTCCGTACCCTCGGAAGGCATCGATGTACGACTACGGATTCTTCTCGTACGACTCGAAGGCGGACATGCTGGAGCGCTCCCGCGCGTTCTGGAACCCCGACAAGACGGACTTCTGGCAGGACGCCGGCATCGACCTCGTGATCGATCGCCGGGAGGGCTA
>CAJCBN010000404.1 GCA_903960645.1 uncultured Actinomycetes bacterium
CGTCAGCCGCATGCCGCGACGGGAGCGGAGGAACAGCGGCCCGCCGACCTCGCGCTCGAGCCGCTGGAGGCGGGCGGTCAGCGCCGGCTGGGTCAGGAACAGCTCGGCCGCGACGGGGCCGAGATTGCCGACCCGCGCCACGCGCACGAACGCTTCGAGTTGCCCGGAATCCATATCGATCAATTATATCTATCGATACGACGCTCTATTTCGATTCGACCTTATGGATCGGACGGCGTAGAGTCCCCAATCACATTCCGGACACGCGTCCGCTACCGGAGGTTCCCCCCTTGAGCACCGCCCCCACCCGCACCCAGCAGATCGCCGCTCTCGAGCAGGCCTGGAGCAGCGACCCCCGCTGGCAGGGCATCGAGCGCGTCTACACGGCCGAAGAGGTCGTCTCCCTGCGCGGCTCCGTCGTCCAGAAGCACACGCTGGCCGAGCACGGCGCCGCGAAGCTCTGGGACCTCGTCAACAACGAGCACCACGTGCACGCCCTCGGCGCCCTGTCCGGCGGCCAGGCCGTGCAGATGGTCAAGGCGGGCCTGAAGGCGATCTACCTGTCCGGCTGGCAGGTCGCGGCCGACGGCAACCTGGCCGGCGACGTCTTCCCCGACCAGTCGCTGTACCCGGCCAACTCGGTGCCCGCGATGGTGCGTCGCCTCAACAACGCGCTGACCCGCGCCGACCAGATCAGCTGGTCCGAGGGCGACGAGTCGATCGACTGGTTCGTGCCGATCGTCGCCGACGCAGAGGCCGGCTTCGGCGGCTCGCTCAACGTCTACGAGCTGATGAAGGGCATGATCGAGGCGGGCGCCTCGGGCGTGCACTTCGAGGATCAGCTGGCCAGCGAGAAGAAGTGCGGCCACCTCGGCGGCAAGGTTCTCGTGCCGACCAGCCAGTTCGTCCGCACCCTCTCGGCTGCCCGGCTCGCCGCCGACGTCGCCGATGTGCCCACGCTGATCGTGGCGCGCACTGACGCGCTGGCCGCGACGCTGATGACCTCCGATGTCGACGAACGCGACCGGGAGTTCTGCACCGGCGAGCGCACGCCGGAGGGCTACTTCCACGTGACCGGCGGCATCGACTCCGCCATCGCCCGCGGACTGGCCTACGCGCCGTACGCGGATCTGATCTGGTGCGAGACCGGCACGCCGGACATCGACGAGGCACGCAAGTTCGCCGAGACGATCCACGCGCAGTTCCCCGGCAAGCTCCTCGCCTACAACTGCTCGCCGTCGTTCAACTGGAAGCGCGCGCTCTCCGACGAGCAGATCGCGAACTTCCAGTACGAGCTCGGCGAGCTGGGCTACACGTTCCAGTTCATCACCCTGGCCGGCTTCCACGCGCTCAACGCGTCGATGTTCGAGCTCGCCAAGGGCTATGCCGAGCACGGCATGACCGCCTATGTCGCGCTCCAGGAGAGCGAGTTCGGCATGGAGGACCAGGGCTACACCGCGACGCGCCACCAGCGCGAGGTCGGTGCGGGCTACTTCGATCTCATCTCCACCATCGCATCGGCAGGAGCAAGCTCCACGTTGGCCCTCAAGGGGTCCACCGAGGAAGAGCAGTTCCACTAAGCCGATCACCCCGGTGGGGGTCGCGACGGGACCAATTGGCCGTCGCGACCCCCACCGTCCCCAATCGACGTTTTTGGACCCGGGTCCAGAAACGTCA
>CAJCBN010000405.1 GCA_903960645.1 uncultured Actinomycetes bacterium
ACCACACCCGAAGTACCTCTTCCCGATCGGTGACCTCGACCCGGCCTTTGCCGCCACGTTCGGCTGCAGCTCGCTGACGCCGTACCGGGCGACGCGCAAGGCACTCGAGTGGATGCCGGCGGGAGCCAAGGTCGTGCTGATCGGCGCGGGCGGCCTCGGTCAGTTCGGCATCCAGTATCTGCGCTCAATGACCGACGCGCACGTGATCGTTGCCGACACCAGTCCGGGGAAGCGTGCCCGCGCGCTCGAGCTCGGCGCGCACGAGGTCTGCGACACCGCTGAGCTCGAGGGGCCGTTGGATGTGGTGTTCGATTACGTCGGAGCGGACGCCACGCTGGCCGTCGCCAACCGCATCATCCGTCGCGGCGGGCTCGTCGTGAACGTCGGCGCATACGGCGGCAGCATCCCGTTCGGCTTCTCGCTCGTCCCGCACGAGACCTGGTGGACGCAGTCCATGTGGGGCTCGCGTGACGACCTCGCCGCGGTGATCCGCATCGCCCAGCGCGGCGACCTGCAGTACAGCGTCGAGCGCCTGCCGCTCGAAGCCGCCGCGGATGCCCACCGCCGCATCAAGGCCGGGGACGTCGACGGTCGGCTCGTGCTGGTACCGTAGGCGGCTCAGCGAGAGGAGTTCCGGCATGAAGGTCCACATCGTCATCGACCCCGAGACCTGCGTCGGGATTGGCAAGTGCGAGGAGATCGCCGAGGAGGCCGTCGAGCTCGGCGACGACGGCGTCTCGCACGTCACCGGCGTGGCCGTCGACCTCGAGGTCGCGCGCACCCTCTGCGACTCGTGCCCAACGGGCGCCATCTCGATCGTCGAGTAGAACCTTTCCGCGCTGGCCCCGCCGACCGTCGGGCTGAGGTCGCGTTGCGCCGGTTGGCGCAGCAGGTGAAGAGTGCCGGTCTGCCCGCCCGCGAAGGGGCGCGCGGGTCAGATCAGCAGGTAGCCGAGGACCGCGGTGGTGAACGCCACTGCGTAGAGGGCGAAGAAGACGACCATCGAGCGCTCATCGAGCGTGATCGCCTCCTTCTCACCGGTGTCGCGAGCCACCCATGAGGTGCGAATTGCCCGGATCAGCGAGCCGAGGATGAAGGCGAGGCTGAGGACGTAGAGCACATCGAGCAGCGTCAGATACTCGTTGATCGGTAGGCCGTCGGTGGCCGTCCACTGCATCGCGACGAGCGTCAGGAGCGCGGTGATGGCGAGGCCGATACGGCCCTCGACGAGGCCCGGGGGGATCTGGAAGATCAGTCCGGCTGCGATCATCACGAGAAGGATCGGTACGAGGTACTTGACCACGTTGGTCAGCACGGGGTAGGAGACCGGCATCGTGATCAGGACCTTCGAGTAGACGTTGGTCTTGGTCGAGTCGAGCGACCCGAAGTCCGTCGGGTAGGCATAGTCAGACGCGGCAATCGAAGGCGTGCCGATGTCGTAGCCCGGGATCGAGATCTCGTTGGAGATGTCGATCGACGAGGAGTTCGTGACGTAGCGGATGCTCTGCGACTCGTTCTTGATGTCCTCAATCTCGATCAGCAGCCGCTGCGTGCCGAAGGGATAGTCGGCAAGGGCCAGCCGGCTGTTGAACGCGCCCTGGTAGTGGGTGAGGT
>CAJCBN010000406.1 GCA_903960645.1 uncultured Actinomycetes bacterium
GTGCGCATGATTCCTGACGGCGACGTGGCCGGCAGCCTGATGGCCGTCCGGCCCGGCACCGGCATCGACCTCCTGTGGGGCGTCGGCGGCACGCCCGAGGGCGTGCTGAGTGCGTCGGCGATCCGCAGCGTCGGCGGACGCATCATCGGCCGGCTCTGGCCGCGCACCGACGAAGAGGCAGCCTCGATCACCGCCGCCGGCCTCGACCTGCAGCGCGTGCTCGATACCGACGATCTCGTCGGCAGTCAGGACACCTACTTCGCCGCGACCGGCGTTTCCGACGGCGATCTGGTGCGCGGCGTGCGTTTCGCGCCCGACCACGCGCAGACCGAGACGCTGGTCCTGCGCGGCGCCTGTCGCACCCAGCGTGTGATCGCTTCGACGATCCAGGCCGACGCGCGCCTGCGGCGCATCCCCGGGTCCGGCTACTAGAGCAGCGCGCGCGTGAGCGCGTACGCAGCCGCGCCCAGCAGCATCGGGGCGCCCAGCGTCAGCGCAGCCGTCCCGAGCCGCCCGTGGCGCTGCTGTTCGTCGACCTCGACCATCCACGTCGAGAACGTCGTCAGACCACCGAGGAGCCCGTAGCCGACCACGAAGAGCGCCGGGTCGGCAACGAGTGCAGCCACGCCACCGAGCAGCCCCGCGCCGACGACGTTGATGATCCCGGTGGCCATCGGCGCGCCACCGGGCAGTCGCGTCTCCCCCGCGTGCGTCAGCCAGACCCGCGCGCTGGCACCGACCCCGCCGAGCAGGATCGCGACGGCGTACCAGCCAATGCTCACGCGGTGATCCTGCCGAGTCGTCGGCCGAGTGCCGCAGCCGGCAGACCGAGGCCGAGCGTCGCCAGCAGGTAGAGCACGCCGTACTTCCAGTCGCCGTCACGCATCGCGTCGACGACCTCGAACTGGAACGCGCTGAACGTCGTCAGCGCACCAAGGAACCCCGGCCCCCACAGCGCCCAGCGCCGTCCACCGGCGAGCCGCTGCTCCTGCAGGCGCTCGAACAGGAGGCCAAGCAGCAGTGCCCCGAGGACGTTGACGGCCAGCAGACCCCACGCGTACGCCCCCGTCGGGAGCAGCTCCGTGACGCCGACCCGGACCGCGGTGCCGGCCATCCCGCCGAGGAACACGACGGGCAGGGCGAGGCGGAGCGGCGCCGCGACGTCCGCGGCGTCGTGCGGCGGTGTGCTCACTGCGCGCGGAGCGGTGACGTGCGGATCGGCGACTCGTCCGCGACGACGGTGAGGCGTCGCCGCAAGCGGTCCAGCTCCGCAGTGCGATGGGTGTCGTCGCGACCGTCAGCCCCGAAGACGAGGAACGGCTCCAGCACGTCCATCGCGCAGTAGGCGAGCGTGCCATGCAGGATCGGGTTGAGGAGCGCGTGGATGTCACCGGCGACGCCGTCCGGGCCGTAGTAGTCGGCGTCGGCACCCACCGCCACGCAGGCGAGGGCGCGCGTGCCCTTGAGGGGACCGTCGACGTACGGGTCGGGGCCGTAGGCGATGCCGTTGGCCAGGACGCGATCGAACCAGCCCTTCAGCAACGCCGGACCGGAGAACCACCAGAAGGGGAAGACCAACACGAGGAGGTCAGCCTGCTGCAATCGCCGGATCTGCTCGGCCACGTCGGGGGCGAAGCCACCCTCAGCCGCGGCGCGTTTCTGCGCCCGCATGATCTGGAGCAAGCCGGCGGGCGGGTCCCTCAGGTCCCCGCGCCCCGCCTCCGCATGGAACCCCTCCCGCGTGAGGTCGTCGAGGTCCACCGTCCAGCCGGTCGCGGCGAGCGCCGTCGCCGCCTCGCGTGCGAGCGCGGCGCTGAAACTGTCGACCTCAGGATGGGCGAGCACGATCAGGGCGTGCACGCGGCCGCCCTTCGGTCGCAGGCGCGGGTGAGGTCGTAATCGGCGTCCTGCATCCGCTCCAGCCGCGCCATGCGCCCCAACGCGAGCGCGGCACGTCCCTCTGCGTCCTGGTGGAGCGACTCAAGCGTCGCGGTCAGGCGCTCGGCGAGGTCGGCGTCGCCGCCGACCAGCACGACGGGCGGGCTCGGCGAGGGGCCGTACTCAGCCAGCACGGGGAGCGCGGCGAACGCGGGCGTGATGGCCAGCTCACCGACCAGCAGCATCGAATCGATGGGAGCCGCATCGATCTCCCCGCGCAGCAGCGCCTCCATCGACAGGCGGTGCCCGCCCGTCACGGTGGTCGTCGCGAAGCGCTCAAGCGGTAGGCCCGACCCCACGGGCAGCACCCAGCCCGACATGGAGTCGTAGCCGTTGATACCGAGGCGGAGCTCTGTCAGCTCCTCGAGCGTTGCCTCGGCGAGCCCCGGACGGCCCAGCAGGAGACTCGTGTAGCTCGGGCGCTCCTCCGGGGCCGCGCTGGAGACGGGTGCGACGAGCGGGGTCACCGGATGGCCCCGGTCCCGGGTTCGCACGTACGGCAGCCCGCACAGAAACAGCAGCGCGTCGTCGCCGGTGGCGATCGCGTCCAGGTCGGCAAGGTCGCCGGCCACGAGCGGATCGAGGTCGAGACCCAGCCGCAGGCGCAGCAGGTCGACGACCGCAGACTGGTAGACCAGCAGCGCATCGCCGAGGAAGGCGTAAGCGCGCACGGGTCTAGCGGGCGCGACGCGCGTTGCGGCGGCGGATGATCTTGCGCACGCGGTGGGCGAGCGGCGACTTGCGCTTCTTCGGCTTCTTGGTCTTGGCCATGACGGTCTCCGGATCCTTGCTGACGTTGAGGGGATGCTACCGGGCTTCAGCCAATCAGGCCGCGGGCGACGAGCTCGGCGCGCACGGTGGCACGCTCCTCGGCGGTGGCGTTCACGAGCGGCAGGCGCAGGTCGCCAACGTTGAAGCCGAGCAGCGCCATCGCCGTCTTGACCGGAATCGGGTTGACAGCACAGGACAGCGCGGTGTAAGCCGACTGCAGTGCGTCGTCAAGGCGCGTGGCCTCGTCGGCGTCTCCGGCATCGGCGGCGGCCTGCACGGCCGTCATCTCGGCACCGACGATGTGCGAGGCGACGCAGATGCCGCCCTGTCCGCCGAGCAGGGCAAACGGCAGCACGAGGTCGTCGTTGCCCGCGTACAGCGCGAGGCGCCCCGCCTCGACGATCTCCCGCGCCTCGTCGAGATCCGTGACGGCCTGCTTGACCGCGATGACCGTGTCGATCTGTGCCAGCCGGTCGATGTCGGCGGGCGACAGGTGCAGGACCACGCGCTGCGGGATGTTGTAGAGGATGATCGGGAGGTCGCCGGCCGCGTCAGCGATCGCCCGCGTATGCGCCTCGATCCCCGCGATCGGTGGCTTGTTGTAGTACGGCGTGACCGCGAGGAACCCACCGACGCCGGCGAAGCGGGCGGCCTGCCGCGTGAGGTGGACGGAATGGGCGGTGTCGTTGGATCCGGTGCCCGAGATGACCGGCACGCGCGAGCCGACCGCGCCGGCGACGGCCTCGGTCAGCGCGAGCTTCTCGTCGTCGGTGAGCGTCGAGGCCTCGCCGGTGGTGCCGTGCACCACGATCCCCTCGGAGCCGTGGGCAAGCAGGTGCTCGGCGAGCCGCACGGCCTCCTCGAGGTCGATTGAGCCGTCGGCCGCGAACGGCGTGACCATTGCTGTGAGAATCCTGCCGATCGGGGCCTGCATGTCGAGCTCCTACTGAGGTCGCGGAAGTGTACCCGTACCGCTCAGGCGAGCACGTGCTCGAGCCCGATGTGCAGCCCCGGGGCCAGCGTGCCGATCTGCCGAATGGCCAGGAGCGCGCCGGGAACGAAGGCTTCACGCGACGTGGTGACGTTGCGCAGCTCGAGGGTCTGCGCGGTCGTGCCGAAGATCACGCTCTGGTTCGCCACGACGCCGTCGAGACGCAGCGAGGAGATCTCGGGGCGCCGGCCCGAGGCCTGCTCCACCAGATCAGCCGTGCGCAGTGCCGTGCCGCTGGGACTGTCGACCTTGGCGGGGTTGTGCTCCTCGATGATCGCGCACTGCTCGAGCACCTTCGCGGCCTCGGCGGCGAAGCGCATCATCAGCACGGCGGTGATCGCGAAGTTCGGCACCTGGAGGACCGGCAGTCCGGCCGCCCGGGCGGCTGCGTCGATGCGCGCCGCACCGTCCTCACCGAGTCCGGTGGTACCGAGGATCACGGGGATGCCGGCAGCGAGCCCGGCGAGCGTGTGCGGCTCGGCTGCCGTCGGCGCCGTGACGTCGAGCAGGACATCGGCACGGGCCGCTTCCACCGCCTCGGCGACCGTAGCGAAGCCGTCCCCGCCGGACAGCGAGCGAGCGACACGGGCGGCCAGCGTGAGGTCCGCGGCGGCGGCGATGCCGGCGCAGATCGGCGCACCGAGTTTGCCCGTGGCGCCGCTGACGAGGACGCGGGTCATGCGGCACCGCCCACGGGCTGGCGGAAGGCGTCGAGCGCACGGTCGAAGGCGGCACGGTCGGAGCCGATCCCGGCGACGCAGAGGGCGTCGGGCGCGAACAGCTCGACCATCAGGTCGCGGACGTCCGTCGCGGTCACGGCGTCGATGCGGCGCGCCACCTCGCTGTCGCCCATCAACGGGATGTCGGAGATCAGGCTGCGCCCGAGCCGGCTCATGCGGGCGCCGGTGGAGTCCATGTTCAGGAGGAGCCGCGCCTTGAGGTTGTCGCGGGCCCGCTCGATCTCGCCGTCGCGGAAGCGCCCGGCCGCCAGCTCACCGATCTCCGTGCCGGCGATGGTCAGCGCCTCCTCGAGGTTCTCTGGTCGCGTGCCGAGTGCAAGACCGACCTGACCGGCCTCCTCGAAATAGGAGACGTAGCTGTAGACGCTGTAGACGAGTCCGCGCTGCTCGCGGATCTCCTGCCAGAGGCGGGAGGCGGCACCGCCGCCGAGGATCTGGTCCAGCACGGCGAGCGCGAACCGCCGCTCGTCCTTGCGGCCGATCCCCAAGCCGCCTACGGCGATGTGCGTCTGCTCGGTCTCGCGCTCCGTGAAGGCGA
>CAJCBN010000407.1 GCA_903960645.1 uncultured Actinomycetes bacterium
ACCGTTGGTTGTTGGAAAGTGCCAACGACTGCGAGGGCGGCCTTCGGGTCGCCCTCGCGCGTTGGTGAGGCATCTCGGGTATCGCTCGAGTGCGGGTAGGGTGGTGCGTCAGCGGCGGGACTACCCGTCGCGCCGCGCGTCGGCCTCCAGGATCGCCTTCGTGGCGGCCTGGCGCTGATCGAACGACTTCTCGAGCTGCGACTTCGCGATCGGCTCGATCGCCTTGGCGGCAATGCCGCCCGGGAGCTGCCACTCGATGTGGTCGGTCAGGGTCGTGCCGCCCGACGCGTTCTGGGCGAAGCGGTGCTCGTGGCGGAACTTCGCGAACGGGCCCTTCAGCATCTCGTCGACGACGAGGATCGGCTCCGCCAGCTCGGTCACGCGCACGACCCACGTCTGCACACCCGGTAGGGGCTTCATCTTGACCTTCAACTCGACCTCGCCGCCGAGCGCCAGCGGGAAGTCGCCGGTGATGGAGACGAACTCCTGGCCCTCCGACGCGATGCGCGCGGCATTGCGCGTGTCGAGGTGGAAGTCGTAGACGGACTTGATCGGGGCGTCGATCTCGATGGAGCGCTCGAAGATGGGCATGTCCGAAGTATCGCGGAGATTTAGGCCGCGGCCGACAGCCGGCGCGCGCGCAGCAGCACCGAGTGGGCGTCGGCGCCTGTTGCTTCGAGCCCGACCCACGAGCCCTCTTGGCGCGGATCGACGACGGGCTCGCTCCACGAGCGGCGTGCCTCGCGGCGTTCGAAGTCGTAGCCCGCACCGAGCAGCGTGGGGGCGGCGGTGACAACGCGGTCGCGCGTGGCCGCCCACGCCTGGGCGACGTCCTGGCCGAGCGTCTCGGCGCCGAGGTCGGTCAGCGACGCAGCGGCGCGTGCCATGCGCTCGGCGGCCGTGCCCGACGGGCCCGTGCCGATCATCAGGAGCAGGGCATCCTCGGGGCGCAGCAGCGGCGCGGTCGACTCACCGATCTCCGCGGCGCTGAGCCACAGGTCGATCGCGTTGCGGTCCAGCACGATCGCCTCGTCGGGCAGGTGGCCGCGCTGGCCGAGCTGGCGCAGCGCCTCGAGGCCCCGCGTGAAGTCGGGCAGCAGCACGGCGCAGCCGGCCTGGGCGGCGGGCATGGGGCGGATGCGCAGACGCAGGCCCTGTGACGACTCGTCATAGCGGCGCGTGGTGAAGCCCGCACCCGAGCCGGCCAGCGACGACTGGTCGGTCGCGATGGCAGAGACGACGGGCAGGCGCTCGGAGTCTTCCGGCAGCGGGCCGAGCGTCCAGCCGGCGGCGCGAAGCTCGAGCTCGATCGTGCCGATTGCGGCCGTCGGCTGCACGCGTGCCAGCCACGCCTCGCGCTCGATCGCGATCACGCCGCCGTCGGGCATGGGAGGCGGGGGCGGCACCGTGTTCGGCGTGCCTGCCTCGATGCCCGTCGAACGGGCCCACGCAACGGCGTCCCAGCTCATGCCGTCTCTCGCTCCGCGCGCTTCGCCGCACGTGCCGCTGCTGCGGCGCCCTTCACCGCCAGCTGGCCGCACGCGGCATCGATATCGGAGCCCTTCGAGCGGCGCAGGGTGAAGGGGATGCGGCGCTTCTCGAGGATCGCCTGGAAGCGCTCGACGCGCTCGGGCGCCGAGGCATTGAGGCCCGAGCCGGTCGGGTTGTACCAGATGAGATTTACGTGGTGCCCGCCGGGCAGATGCTCGTGCAGAAGGTCGGCGAGGCGCTCGGCCTGCTCGACGCGATCGTTGACCTGATCAAGCAGCAGGTACTCCACGTAGACACGGCGACGCGTGGCGGTGCGATAGCGCTTGAGCGTCTTCATCAGCTCGGCAATCGGATAGCGCTTGTTGACGGGCATCAGCTCCGTACGCAGCACATCGTCGGGCGCGTGCAGCGAGATCGCGAGCTTCACCTGCATCGGCTCCTCGATCAGCGCATCGATGCCGGGCAGCCAGCCGGCTGTCGAGATCGCAATCGAGCGCGCGCCAAGACCGAAGCCGTCGGGGTCGTTAGCGAGGTGGCAGAAGCCGAGCACGTTGTCGAGGTTTTGCAGCGGCTCGCCCATGCCCATCATCACGACGTTGCGGATGCGCGCGTCGCTCTTGCGCGCGGTGCGGGCGGCCCACAGGAGTTGCTCGTAGATCTCGCCCTTCGTGAGCGAGCGGCCGAGGCCCATCGTGCCCGTCGCGCAAAACGCGCACTTGAGCGCGCAGCCCGACTGTGACGAGAGACACACGGTGTAGCGGTCCTTGCTGCGCATCAGCACGGCCTCGGCGGGGAAGCCATCGCTGGTCGAGAAGCGCGCCTTGACGGTGCCGTCCTTCGCACGCTGCTCTTCCTCGAGCACCAGCTCGTGGATCGGCGCGCGCTCCTCGAGCGCGGTGCGCAGCCCCTTCGGCAGCGTCGAGGCCTCATCCCACGAGTCGATGAAGTCGCGGCTGACGGCCTGACGGACCTGATCGGCGCGGTAGTTCGGAGCGCCCTCCTCGGCGAGGACGGCAAGCGCGGCGTCGAGATCCATGCCCGAACGCTACCTGTTGCGGTCGTGTCGTCGGGTCGTAGGCGGGCGTGTGCTTTTCGCGCCCGTCGGCAGCTAGCCGAAGAAGAGGGTGCCGGTACCCGTTACGGCCGCGGTCGTGGCGCCCGTCGACGTGGTGTCGGTCGTGGCGGGAGCCGTCGTGGCGGGCGGAGCGGTGGTCGTCGGCGGTGCCGTGGTGGCGGGCGGGGCCGTCGTGGCCGGCGGTGCGGGAGTCGGGGCCGGGGCGGGTGCCTGTGTCGTGGTCGGCGCGGGCGTGGTGACCGGCAGGGTTTCGATCGGCTTGGGCTTCGGCTTCGGCTTCGGCTTGGGCTTGGTCTGGGCGGGGACCGTGACGGTCGCCGTCGGCGCGGGCGTCGGCGCAACCGCGACGACGGGCTGGCGCACGCCGGTCAGCCACGAGGTGACGTACTGGTACGGCGGCACGGCCCAGCCGCCGCCGGGGTGGATCTCGAAGTGGAGATGCGGCGGCGTGGTGATTGCGTCGCCGCTGTTGCCGAGGAAGCCGATCACGTCGCCGCGGCGCACCTGGGCGCCGTCCTTGGCGAGTGGCGAGAAGCCCGCGAGGTGCGCGTAGTAGAACTGGTTCCCGTAGCGGTCCGTCAGCCAGAAGCGCCGGCCGCCGAAGTTGTTGGTGCCGACGTTCGAGAGGACGCCGTCGTTGACGGCCAGGAGCGGCGTGCCGCTCGCCGCGAAGATGTCGATGCCCTGGTGGAACCCGGTCGTCGCACGGGGCGCGCCGAAGTCCTCGGAGTAGTCGTTCGCGGTCGCGCCGAGCACGGGGAACATGTACGTGCCGTCGAGCAGCTGGTCGATGCGCTCCTGGTCGATCGGCGGGTTCGTCGTGAAGCCGCCCGGCGGCGGGTCCTGCGTATCGCCGGCGTAGGTCGGGGCGATCGGCGTGATCGGGGTGACCGGCGCGGCCGGGGCCGCGAGCGGATCGACCGTCGTCAGCGACGTCGGGTCGGGAACGGACGCGCCCGCATCGGCGTAGCCGACGAGGATCTCCGTGCCCGCCGGCAGGCCGCGGTACTCCTGGCGGATGCGCAGGTGCAGGGCGATCGCGAACGTGCGGGCCGACTGCGGACCGCGCACCGCATCGACCGACTCCTCGACGACGAGGTCGCCGACACCGCTGATCGCGATGATCCGGTTCGGGGTCGCCTCGAGCGGCTGGCCGGCTACCACGAGGCCCTCGACGCTCGTCTGCAGGGCGCTCTGTGCCTCGGTCGTCGTCGCCGCCAGCGCGGCCGACTGCGAGGTGATCGCCTGGGCGGTGATCAGCCCGTCGAGCAGCGTGATGCCAGCGGCACGAGTGGTGACGTCGCCGCGCGCAGCCACCTCCGTTGCCTCGACGGCGACCGACGTATCGGCGGTCAGGAGCGAGGCGATCGACGGGTCTGGCTGCGTCGCAAAGCCGCCACTCGAGCTGGCCGAGCCGCCCCGGGCGATCGCGGGTGCGTGGGTGATCGGCGCTGCACCGGGGATGCGTACCTGCAGGGCGAAGCCAGCGGCGCGGCCCTCTGGCCCGGCGCCGGGTGCATCGGCCGCGGCGGCACCGAAGCCCACCGCGAGCGTGGAGAGGGCAGCCGTCAGCAGGACGACGGCGGAGATGCCGATGCGATGGCGCACGGACAAAACGGTACACCTCCGCGACGAAATCGGGGTAGCCTTCCGGTGAACCAGTCTTGGAGGGATGGCGATGAGCGACGCGATCGAGGCACATCTGGACGAAACGCGGCGGATGCCGCCCCCAGCCGAGTTCGCCAAGCACGCGCGCATCCGCGACCGCTCCCTCCACGACGAGGCCGAAGCCGATCCGTCCGGCTTCTGGCTCCGCCAGGCGCTTGAGCAGATCACCTGGAC
>CAJCBN010000408.1 GCA_903960645.1 uncultured Actinomycetes bacterium
CCGGCGGCGCGGGCCGCGCCGGCCAGCTGCAGCCGGTGCGCAAGCACGGGCACCGCCACGGCGCGCACGTCATCGGGAGTGACGAACAGCCGCCCTTCCAGCAGGGCGCGCGCCCGCGCCACGCGCATCAGCGCGACACCGGCCCGGGGGCTGGCGCCGAGCGCCAGCCGCGCATCGTCGCGTGTCCGCTCGAGGATCGAGACGGCGTAGCCGTTGACCGCGGGCTCGACGTGGAGTGCACGTGCCGCGGCGATTGCGTCGCGCACATCGGCGACCGTGGCGACGGGCTCGATCGCGGCGACCGGATCGCCCGCCCCCTGCTCGGCGAGCAGGCGCTCCTCGTCCTCGCGCGTCGGATAGCCCATGCGTACGACCATCGCGAAGCGGTCCAGCTGGGCCTCGGGGAGCGGGAACGTGCCCTCGAACTCGATCGGGTTCTGCGTGGCGACGACCATGAACGGCGCCTCGAGGACGTGCGTCTCGCCATCCACCGTCACCTGACGCTCCTGCATCGCCTCGAGCAGCGCCGCCTGCGTCTTGGGCGAGGCGCGGTTCGCCTCGTCGACGAGCACCAGGTTGGCGAAGATCGCGCCGGGGCGGAAGCGGAAGAGGTTGGTGCTCTGGTCGTAAACCTGCACGCCGGTGATGTCGCCCGGCAGGAGGTCCGGCGTGCACTGGATGCGCGAGAACTCCAAGCCGATCGACCGCGCCAGCGCGCGGGCGAGCGCCGTCTTGCCGACACCGGGCACGTCCTCGATCAGCACATGGCCCTCGCTGATCAGCGCCATCAGCACGCGATCCACGAGCCCGGGCGGCGTGCGCACGGCGGCATCGATGGCCGCGCGGATGCGCGCCATCGCGGCGACCGCGGTCGCAGCCTGCTGCTCCGTCTCCGTCATCTCCACCGCCTCAGTCTAGGGCCGGGCGGGCCGTGGGGGATGTTCCGTGGTGCGCGGTCATTGCCTGTGCCTTCGCAGCGGCCGCGGATTCAGCGGAGCGAGCGCCGCCAGCGCCCGCGCGGGTCAGCCGAGACGGAGCTCGTCATCGATCGCGGCGCTCAGCGCGCAGACGGTGCCCGCGGCTGTCTCGGACAGACCATGGCGAGGGCACGACCGGAGCAGGTAGCGTTGCGGTATGCGCTTCCGCCTCTGCATCGCCGCTGCCGTGCTGATCCTGCTGGGCCTCGGCGCCGAGGCATCGCCCGTCCAGGCCAAGCCGGCCGTCGGCGCACCGCGGACGCTCGACACGGCGGTTGGCGAGCAGAAGGGCATCCGCCTCCTGAGCGACGACGCCAGGGGCAGGCACTGGGTCTGGCTGCGCCAGCCAAGCCGCCGGATCGTGGTCGCGCACGTCCCGCAGCGGCTGCCCGAGAACGAAGAGGCCGTCAACGGCCTGCCCGGACGCACCGGCGTCTACGTGACCGGGCGCCGGGTCGGTACCACCACCGGACTGCTCGGCTACGTCTCCCGCGACGGCTCGCGCCTGCTCAAGACCGTCCTGCTGCGCATCACCGTGCAGTAGCGCGGAGGGGAACGGCACGACCGACCGTACCCTGAGGGCATGCGCCTCAAACGCCTCACCCTGCTCGGCCCGCTCCTCGGCCTGCTCCTGCTGGTCCCCGCCGTGGCGGCCGCGCAGTCGGATCCCGCCGCCCGCGCCGCCGTGTTCGCCGGGACCGGGCTGTGGGTCGACATCTACGACGAGACGATCCACGATCCGTCGTTCGTCGTCGATGAGGCGATCGCCCACGACATCGACGTCATCTACGTGGAGACCTCGAACTACCACTCGCCCGCCGACGTCATGTATCCGGATGCGATCCGCGACATGATCGCGCTGGCCCATCCGGCCGGCATCCGCGTGGTGCCGTGGTACCTGCCCGGCTATCGCAACGTCCCCCTCGACCGGCGCCGCTTCGCCGCCGCGATCGCCATTGGCGGCGACGATCCGATCGACGGGCTCGGCGTCGACATCGAATCCGACATCGTCCGCAATCGGCAGCTGCGCGCCACGCGCGCGGCGGCGATGGTGGAGTGGCTGCGGCAGACCTACCCGGAGCTCCCGCTCGCCGGCATCGTGCCGCGCGACGCCCTGGCGTGGTGGCGGATTTTCCCGTACGCCGAGGTCCGCGCCAACACCGACGTGATGATGCCGATGTGCTACACGAGCCGGTATCTGACGCCAGCCCGCACCACGGCGATGGCGGCGGACTGCGTGACCACGATCCGCCGGGAGACCGGCGATCCGACGGTGCCCGTGCACGTGATCGCGGGCGTCACCGACTTCCTCAAGCCGCGGCTGCTCATCGCCGCCGCCCGCGGTGCCCGCGACGCCGGCGCGACGGGCTTCAGCCTCTACAACCTCGAGACCACCACCCCGGCCGGCTGGCGCGCGGTCGACGTCTGGCGGACGCCCGGCGGGTGATCAGGCAGAGGGTCCGAGCACGCGCACCTCGTCGCCGAGCCGGACCGTGCCCGGGGTGATGACGTCGCAGTAGACGCCGAGGTCGGGGCGTCCGCGCACGGCCTTCATCGCCCGCAGTAGCGGCAGATCCTTCTCGCCGGTCCTCGGGTCGCGCGTGGTGGCGACGCAGCGCTCGCACGGCTCGCGCACGGCGAGCACGACCGCGCCAATCGCGATGTCGTGGCCGATCCACGTGTCCTCCGCGAAGGCCTCACCGCCGGCGAGCGTCATCGTCATACGGAAGCGCCGCTCGTCCAGCGCGCCGTGGCCGAGTGCGTCCATCGAGGCGTCGCCGATCAGCGAGACGGCATTGACCGACCAGCCGCCGCGTCCCTCCCGGATGCGCGCCAGGCGCACCGGCTCGCCGAGCACCGCCGACAGCGGCTCAGCCCAGGGGCCGTCCACGAGGTGCGCGGTCTCCGGCTCGTCGGAGTCCCAGATCAGCTCGACCGGCTCGCCGAGGCCGGGGTCGGGCGCGGAGACGACCGTGCCGTCGGGGAAGCGCATCGTCAAGGTGGTGCCGTCGTACTCGGCCTCCGTCAGGCAGAGCCGGCCGTGGCTCCAGCTGCCGGCCAGCTCACCCGCGGCATTGACGACGAAGAAGCGGCGGTCGAAGGGCGCACCCTCAGGCCCGAGCTCGAGCGCCTCGCGCTCCACGAGGGCCAGCCCCTTGACGGGCGAGTGCAGCAGACGGGTGACAGTGACCACGCTGGCAGTATGCGCTGTCGGGTCAGGCCGCGGCGGTAGCAAGCGCCATGCCGATGGCGCCGGCGCGATCGCTGAAGCCGTACTCGGCGGCGCAGGCGTCGAGGTCGAAGTGCGGGAGGCTGAGGATCTCCACCGCTACCGCGGCACCATCGGTGTCGACATGCACGACGGCGCCCTCGCCGAACAGGCGCCCGCCGATCGAAGGGTCGCGAGAGAGGTAAATCATGTAGATCCCCCCTTCGTCTTCGTGCGTCACCTCAAAGCTCATGGGCCGATTGTAGGTCTTCATCGCCGCCTCGTTCGTGGTTGTGGGGGCCTGCTGCCGGGTACGAGCCAGTAGGCGGTGATCACCACCAGCTGGTGGCCGCGCTGGAGGCCCACCGCCTCAAGCGTGCCTCGTTCAAAGTCGCGAACGAAGGCCAGACCGAAGCGATCACCACCGGTGAGACGCTTCGAATACACGCGATCCGGGTCGAGGCAGCACTGACGCACCAACTCAACGACGATGCCGTTTTCCGCCATGCGCTCTCCAGCGTGGTGCGTGAGTCGGATCTCCACACCCCTGACGATCACCCACTCGCGCACCCGCACGACGCGCGTGGCGCGCTGCCAGTACGCCGTTCTGCTGCCGACCTCGCATGCCGACGGCGCTTTGTCCGACCGGCGGCGACAGAGAGCGCGCTAGCCGTGTCAGGTTAGGCTCTTGCCCATGAGTGTGAGGCCGCAGGTCTCGTCTGACAGGATGCACCTCGTATGAGCAACCGTGTCCTGATCATCCGTCACGGCGACGACCCGCCCGACGACCGGGTCAACACCTACCTGCACCTGCGCGGCTTCGACCCGGTCACGATCCGCCCCTGCAACGGCGACCCTGTGCCGCAGCTCGACCCCACCTGGGCCGGGAGCGTCGTGCACGGCGGCCCGTTCAGCGTCTACGAGGAACAGCAGCATCCGTTTCTACGCGAAGAGCACCGCTGGATCAGCCAGTGCATCGAGCACGAGCTGCCGCTGCTCGGCATCTGCCAAGGTGCGCAGTCGATCGCGTACGTGCTCGGCGCCGAGGTAGGGCCACCCGCATCGGGGCTGCACGAGTTTGGCTACTACGAGCTCACGCCAACGGCGGCGGGCATCGCCGAAGGCTTCCTCACCGCGCCACTCCACGCCACCCAGGCGCACTTCCACACCTTCGCGCTGCCCGCGGGGGCGACGCTGCTCGCCTCCAGCGAGCTGTACCCGAACCAGGCCTTCCGGCATGGCGCACGCACGTACGGCGTTCAGTTCCACCCCGAGGTGACGATCGAAGGCTTTCGCCGCTGGCAGGCCGCGTCGTGGGCGGCCTACGGCCAGCCGGGCGCGCAGACCCGCGCGGAGCAGGACGCGCTGATGCTCACGCACGACGCCGCACAGGGCGCGTGGTTCTACGGGTTCCTCGAGTCGCTGTTCGGCGCACGCAGCGGGGACGAGCCGTTCACGCCGCCTCCGGTCGCCACCCACCGCTAGCCGCGCGCGGCGCGGGCGACGGCATGCCGCCACCCGCGCACCGACGCGCTACTTCGTGACCGTGAAGTACTTGACCTGGGCCTTCGTCGTCGTCGTGCTGTCGGAGGCGGTGATGATCGCCTTCCACCGGCCGGTCGTCAGCGGCGTGCGGCCGACGCGACCGGTGAACGAGATCGCATTGGCACCCGTCTTGCCACCCTTGGCACCGGACGAGCGGTAGAGGTACTGCTTCTTCACGTAGCCGACCTTCTGGAAGGCGACGGTGACGTTGGCGTTCTCCGACAGCGTGTACGTGATGGTCGTGCCGACCGGCGCGGCACGCACGGCGGTCGTGTGGCTGCCGACGCGGAAGCTGGAGCGGGACAGGCCGACGCGGGTCAAGGTCAGGATCGGCGCCGGGTTGAAGGTCGCGCTGGCCGCACGGGCCTGCGACATCGTCACGGTGCAGGTGCTGAGCAGCTTGAAGCCCGAGCAGGCACCGGCCCAGCCGGCGAAGTCAGTCAGCGGACTCTCGACAGCGGTCAGCGTCACCTTCACGTTGCGCGCGAACGGCGCGGCGCAGACGGCGCCGCAGTTGAGGCCGATCGGCGAGGAGACGATGCTGCCCGCCCCGGTGCCACGCTTGGTGAGCGTCAGGACGTAGGTGACGACCGCCGGATTGAACGTCGCCTGGACGCTCTGCGACTGGCTCATCGTCACGGTGCAGGTCTTCGCCGTGCCGGTGCAGGCGCCGGTCCAGCCGGTGAAGACGAAGCCCGTCCCCGGCGTCGCGGTCAGCGTCACGGTGGCCATGTCGGGGAAGTCGTTGGCGCAGAGCTGGCCGCAGAAGATCCCGTTCTGCGTTGCCGCTGTCGGCGCTGCCGTGACCGTGCTGGTCGCCGCGCCGGTGC
Organism: uncultured Actinomycetes bacterium; assembly: GCA_903960645.1. Taxonomy (GTDB): domain Bacteria; phylum Actinomycetota; class Thermoleophilia; order Gaiellales; family F1-60-MAGs149; genus F1-60-MAGs149. Next base: position 5,562 of record CAJCBN010000408.1, read on the forward strand.
CGGCCTTGGAGACCATCAGCGCCCAGCGGGATGCGACGATGTCAGTGGGATTGTTCGACGTGTTGATGAAGACCGGCGCGGTGATGGCGGGGGTCAGGCTGGCGGCGCCGATCGAGCCGCCGGTCTGCGCGGTCCAGAAGAACGAGGTACCCGTCTCGGTCAGGCCGACGGCCGGAGCCGGCAGCGCCAGGTAGGTCGGCGTGACCTGCAGGCCGGTGCTCACCGTGGCGCTGCTGATCTGCGAGGCGCCCGCGTTGATCCAGTAGAGGCGCTGGCCGTCCGACGAGATCGAGGTCGGCGACGACACGGCGCCCGCGACCTGAGCGTTGGAGACGAAGTTGGCGTTCGCCCCCGAGCCGTCGAGGCCGATGCGGCCGATCGAGTTGGCGTCGCCCCAGTAGATGTAGGCACCGTCCGACCAGATGGAGGTGATCTGGCCGACGGGCGCCTGATACCACTGCCAGCCGGTCTGCGGCTGCGCGCCGGAGGTCGTGGCACGGCCGATGAAGCCGTTGTCGGCCCAGTAGATGAACTGCCCGACGACGACCACGCCCGTGGGCGCGCTCAGGGCGCCCGGCGCGATGTAGCTCTGCACCGCGCCCTGGAGGTTCGCGATGCCGATGTGCGCCGAGCTCGCGCTCGTCCAGTAGAGCGCGCTGCTGGTGACGAAGACCGAGTTCGGGATGTCGCCGGTCGCGTACGTCGTGATGCCACCCGATGGTGCCCCGATCGCGGCGCTCGTGAGCGAACCGGTCTGGTTGTTGACCCAGTAGAGGCGACCGTTCTCGGTGGCGGGCGCGGCCGCGGCCGCGGCCGCGAGAGCGAGCAGCGCACTCACCGCGAGGGCAGCGGTGAGCAGGAGGCGGACAGGGCGGGGCATGTGCGAGGGGAAGACCATGGAACCACCATACCCCCCGTTTGCCCTGATTCCTGCACGGTTCCCGCGCACACCTGTGCACGGCACCGCGCCTCCGCCCCCCGGAGTGCGTGCCGAGGCGGTGCCGTCCAGGGCACCCACCGGCTAGGGTGATCACATGAGCCAGACCACAATCCGCGTGATCGCCATCATCCTGCTGATCTCGATCGGGGTCTTCCTGCTCTCCGTCCTCTGGGACCCGATCAACAGCCTCTGGCGCTGAGTCAGAGCGGAGCGACCCGGTCGCCGAGCCGGATCGTCCCGGGCGTGACGACGTCGCAGTAGACACCGAGGTTCGGCTCGCCCTTCGCCGTGATCATCGCGCGCAGGGCGTCGACATCGCGCGTGCCAGAGTCCGGATCGACGGTCGTAACGGCACAGCGGATGCACTCCTCGACCACGCGCAGAACCGCACCACCAACCTCAATGTCGTGTCCAATCCACGCGTCTTCCTCGAACGGCGCGCCACCGACGGTCTGGATCATCATCCGGAACCGCCGCGGGTCGATCGGGCCGAGACCGAGGGCATCGATTGACGGCGTGCCGATC
>CAJCBN010000409.1 GCA_903960645.1 uncultured Actinomycetes bacterium
CCCAGCGGCAGCCAGGTGCCGTACATGTCGATGTCGGCGGCGCCGTCAAACGACGCGACGAGGAACTGCGGCGGGCGACCGTTGGCGAGGGCGGTGTCGATCGCCGCCTGGGCCTGCGGTGAGGGCTGCCAGTCGGGCCGCTTCTCCGTCACGACCGGAAGTCTGTCCTCCTCCGTCCCCGCTCCCGCGGCCGCCACCTGGTCGGCGTCCCCGTCATCGCTGCCCGCCGCGGCATCGGCACCCGCGCCGCCATTGCCGCCACCCTCCCCAGCGTCAGCGCCGGGGTTCGCGTCAGGCGTGGCCGGCTGCCCGGCGCTGGCCGGTGCCCCCGCTCCCGTCGTGCTGGAGGCCCGCAGCTGCGGATAGGCCAGCGCGGCCCCGACGATGCACAGCGACGCGGCCAGCACGAGCAGCAGCGTGATGCGGCGACGGCGGACGGCCGCGCGCTGACGGTGGCGCGTGTACTGGGAGCTGCGAGTGCGGGTACTCATCGGGGACCGGCTCTGCAAGCCGTATCCGACTGTACGTCCGTTCCGCGCCTATCCCTCCGCGGGCACGGTGTGGCGGGTCACCCTGTTACGAAACCGAGATCAGCCTGCCTGGGCGAAGGCCCCGCGCCCGGGGTACACGGCGCGCGCGCCCAGCTGCTCCTCGATGCGGAGCAGGCGGTTGTACTTCGCGACGCGATCGGAGCGCGAGGGCGCGCCCGTCTTGATCTGACCGGTGTTGAAGGCGACGGCGAGATCCGCGATCGTGACGTCCTCGGTCTCGCCGGAACGATGCGACATGACGGAGCGCATCCCCGCCGCGCGCGCCACCTCGATCGCGTCGGCCGTCTCGGACAGCGTGCCGATCTGATTGACCTTCACGAGCAGGGCGTTGCCAGCCCCCCGCTCGATGCCCATGCGCAGGCGCTCCGGATTCGTCACGAAGAGGTCATCACCGACCAGTTGGACGCGGTCACCGAGAGTCTGGGTCAGCAGTGCCCAGCCGTCCCAGTCATCCTCGGAGCAGCCATCCTCGATCGAGACGATCGGGTAGCGGTCGGCGAGATCGACCCAGAACGCGACCATCTCGGCGCTGGTCAGGTTGCGCCCCTCGCCCGGCAGGCGGTAGAGGCCAGCGGCCTCGTCGTACAGCTCCGTCATGGCCGGGTCGAGCGCGATCGCGATATCGGTACCAGGGGTGTAGCCCGCGCGCTCGATGGCGCCCATGATCAGCTGGAGCGCCTCCTCGTTCGACGACAGGTCCGGCGCGACGCCGCCCTCGTCGCCGACAGCGGTCGATAGGCCACGCTGCTTGACGTCGGCACGCAGCGCGTGGAACGTCTCCACGCCCCAGCGCAGGCCCTCGGCGAAGCTCGGCGCACCGACCGGCATGATCATGAACTCCTGCAGGTCGAGCGCGTTGTCCGCGTGCATGCCGCCGTTGATGACGTTCATCATCGGCACGGGCAGGACGTGCGCCTCGGCCCCGCCGACCTGGACGTACAGCGGCACGTCGTTGGCCGCCGCGGCGGCATGGGCGCTGGCCAGCGACACGCCGAGGATGGCGTTCGCGCCGAGGCGGCCCTTGTTGGGGGTGCCGTCGAGGTCGATCAGAGCGGCGTCGATGGCGCGCTGGTCGCCCGCCTCCATGCCCTTGAGGTGCGCAGCGATCTCGCCGTTGACGTGCGCCACCGCCTGCAGAACGCCCTTGCCCATCCAGGTGTCGCCGCCATCGCGAAGCTCGACCGCCTCCCACTGGCCCGTGGAGGCACCCGACGGGACCGCCGCGGTACCACGCGCACCGCCCGCGAGGACCACGTCGACCTCGACCGTGGGATTGCCGCGCGAGTCGAGGACCTGCCGGCCGTGGATCGAGGTGATGACGCTCATCGTGCTCCTTCTCGGGGTGGGCGGGCGAGCCGCGCCTTCGCGGCGCGATAGTACCGCTCCTGCTCCGCGAGCGGGAGGCTCCCGAAGTCGGCACCCGCCTCCGCGGCGAGCACCTCGGCCCCCTCGACGCGGGCGCGGAAGCGCCCGGCGGCGCCGCGCAGAGCGGTCTCGGGGTCGACGCGGATCAGCCGGAGCAGGTTGACGGCGGCGAACAGGACGTCGCCGGCCTCGTCGCGCACGTCCGCAGCGGGCTCCGCCCCGTCGACGGGGTGCCGGGCCAGTGCCTCGACCAGCTCGTCGAGCTCGGCGCGCGTGGCGGTCTCGGCTCCACCCCACTCGGCCCAGTCGAAGCCGATGGCGGCGGCGCGCTTCTGCGTCTTGAGCGCCTGCAGGAGCGTCGGCAGCGAGGCCGGAATGTCGTGGAAGATCCCCTCGCGCCCCTCCTGGTCGCGCTTGATGCCCTCCCAGTTGCGCAGCACGGCGTCGGTCGTCGCGGCCTCGACCTCGCCGAACACGTGCGGATGGCGGCGGATCAGCTTCTCCGCGATGCCCTCGGCCACGTCGGACAGGTCGCCGGCGCCGGCCTCGCGGGTCATCACGCTGAGGATGAACGATTGGAACAGCACGTCGCCGAGCTCGTCGACCAGCTTCGCGTCGGGCGGTCCCGCGAGGGCGACGTCGGCCAGCTCGTAGGCCTCCTCGATCGTGTGCGGCACGATCGTCGCCGGCGTCTGCTCGCGGTCCCAGGGGCAGTCGCGGCGGAGCCGCACGGTGATCTCCCAGAGTCGCCCCAGCGCCTGCGCGGTGGCGCGTGCCGCCAGTGCCTCCTCCGCCAGAGCGGGCACGAGCGCGGCATCGTCGCGTACCAGCCGCCAGGCGGTGAGGTCGTCGGCGGCGATCAGCGGCGCCGAGGCGTCGTGCTGCACGCCGCGCTCGGTGAGGAAGGCGACCAGCTCGGCGCAGCGGATGTCCGCCACGCCGGCCGTCACGAGCTCCTCCAGCGCGACGGCGGGCACGCCGGCGGGGTCACCCCCGCCGAGCGCGACCACGCGTCGCGGCGGCACTACTCGGCGGTCGTGGTGGACGTCGTCTGCTGCGGCGGCAGCGAGTAGCCCTTGGCGAAGGCCGTCTTGGCCTCGAAGGACTTCTGGACGCCCTCGAACCACTTCGTGGCCGCCTCGTTCTTCTTGGTCTGCGACAGCTCGTCGATGATCTGCTGCTTGACGTCGGCGAAGGGCTGCGTCGTCGCGGCCGTGACCGGTCCGAGCGCCTTGATGATGTGGCAGCCGAACTGCGACTTGACCGGCGGATCGGTGATGTCACCGGTGTTCTTCAGGGCGAAGGCCGCCTTGCGGAAGTCGGCGTCCCAGTTCTCGTCGTTGGTGATCGTGTACTCGCCGCCGGTGTCCTTGGAGCCCGGGTCGGCCGAGTACTGCTTGACCAGTGCCTTCCAGTCGCCCGGATTGGCCTCGACCTCGGTGAGGACCTCCTCGGCCTTGACGCAGTCAGCGGCGGTGGCCTTCCCCTTCGGGGGCACGTCGAGCAGGATGTGGGCGACCTTGCGCGACTCGGCGGTGGTGTACTTCGTCGCCTTGTCCTTGTCGTACTGCTTCTGCGCCTGCTCGTCAGTCACCTTGACGTCCTTGGTGATGCTGTCGTAGAGCGACTGCGCCTGCTGGCGGAGGGTGAACTGCTCGAGCAGCTGCTCCTCGGTCAGGCCCTGCTCCTTGAGGTACTTGTCGTAGGCCTTCTGCTTGTCCTGGCAGCACTGGGCCTTGAACGCCTTGAGGTCTTCCTGGAGCTTGGCGTCGTCGACCTTGA
>CAJCBN010000410.1 GCA_903960645.1 uncultured Actinomycetes bacterium
ACTATCTGATCCCGCTCGACTTCCGCGCCTTCACCCGCATCGTCGGCACGTTCGGTGGTGTCTGGCTGCCAATCGACCGTCGGTACTACAACGTCAACGACGGCTCGGCCGAGAACAACTACATGTCAATCAACATCCAGCCCGGCTACCAGCTGATGCGCGGCACGGACTCCCTCGCCTTCGCGCGCTTCCGGCACGCGGACTCCGACCTGATCCGCCTCGCGCGCCAGCAGACGTTCGTGCGCGAGTTCAAGAAGCGCGTTGACCGCTGGGGCTTCGCAACGCGCCTGATCGAGCTGATCTCGATCCTGCGCGACAACATCAAGGTGCTCGGGTCGAACAAGAAGCCGGCCGACGCCAAGACGCTCCTCGAGTACGGGCAGCTGCTGTCCAGCATCCCGCGCAGCAATATGAACCAGGTGCGCGTCGATGACATCTCGAGCTCGTCGCGCTACCCGGGCAAGCTCGAGGCGACGCCGCAGGCGATGCAGAAGGCAGTCGACGCGTTCCTCAATCCCGACACGACCTCCGGCCAGGCGATCGCCAGCCGCGACGTCGCCAAGGATCCGAAGGCGAAGGTCAAGAAGCCGACCTTTGACGCCGCCAAGATCGGCGTTGAGGTGCGGAACGGCAACGGCACGCCCGCCGCGGCCGCCGACGCCTCGTGGCAGCTCGTCGAGAACGGCTGGAAGCTTGCTCATAGCGCCGGCGACTCGATGACGCAGTACCTCCACACCACGATTTACTACGACGGCTCGGCGACCGGCGCCAAGGACGCCGCCGGCGCGATCGCCGAGGCGTTCGGCGGTGGCTCTGAGGTCATGCCCCTCGACGCCGCCGCCAAGGCCGAGATCCAGCAGAACGGCATCGACATCACGGAGCCCGTGGTCGTCGTGATCGGCAAGACCTACGCCGGCGATCTGGCACCGCCGAAAGTGGCTGTGCTGCCGCCGAAGGAAGAGGCACAGATCAACCGCGACCCGACCCGCGACGCCGTGATGTGGCGCCAGGCACAGCGCAAGGCCGGCTTCCCGCTGTGGATGCCGACTGTGGTCTACGCCGGAGCCGAGACGCGCGATCCGCAGTTCCCGAGTCAGCCGCCGTACCGGGTCTACAAGACCGATGGCCACCGCGCCGTCTACGTGACCTACTCCGCCGACGCCTACGAACAGGTCTTCGGCGTGCAGGCGATCCAGTGGGACAGCCCGCCGATCCTCGACGGCCCCACCGCCACGCGTGACTACAAGGGGCGGAAGCTTCTGCTGTACTTCAACGGCTCCTCGCTCCAGCGTGTCGGCTGGAAGGAGGATGGCAACAGCTACTGGCTGGAGAACTCGTTGACAGGTCGTATTCCGAATTCGGCGATGATCGCCATGGCGAAGAGCTTCAAACTGGTGACGCGGTGAGCGGACGCGAGCCCGTCGGCGTCATCGGCGTCGGCTACGTCGGGCTCGTGACGGCCGCCTGCCTGGCAGAGCTCGGCCATCCCGTCGTCTGCCGTGACATCGATGCGGAACGCGTGGCGCTGCTCCAGCGCGGCGAGGTCCCAATCCACGAGCCCGGGGTGCCCGAGCTGCTGAAGCGCAACGCCGAGCGCCTCACCTTCACGCTCGATATGGAGGACGTCTTCCGCGAGGCGCGGATCGCGATCATCTGCGTCGATACGCCGCCGACGGCGTCGGGCGATGCGGACCTCTCCCGCGTGGAGAGCGTGATCGACGCGTTGCCGGCCAGTGCCGAGGGCGCGATCCTGGTGATGAAATCGACCGTGCCGGTCGGTACCGGCCAGCGCGTTCGCACCGAGCTCGATGCGCGCGGCCGCGAGGACGTTGGCTACGTGTCGAACCCGGAGTTCCTGCGCGAGGGCTCTGCCGTCGCCGACTTCCGCGAGCCGGATCGCGTCGTGGTCGGCGGCGACCGCCCCGATGACGTTGCTCGCGTGGCGCGTCTCTACAGCGATCTCCAGGCGCCGATCCTCAGCACTGACACGGCCTCCGCCGAGATGATCAAGCTCGCGTCGAATGCGTTCCTCGCCACCAAGATCTCCTTCATCAACGAGATCGCGAACGTCTGCGAGCGCGTCGGCGCCGACGTCGAGGAGGTCGCCCGCGGCATGGGCCTCGACCAGCGCATCGGCCAGAGCTTCCTCCGTCCCGGTATCGGCTACGGCGGCAGCTGCTTCCCGAAGGACGTCACCGCGCTGAAGCAGCTGGCCGGCAACACCGGCTACTCCTTCCAGCTGCTGGCCAGCGTGATCGAGGTCAACGAGCTCCAGAAGCGCCGGGTGATCGGCAAGCTCCAGGACCATCTCGGGCCGCTGCGTCACCGTCGCATCGCGCTGCTCGGGCTCGCCTTCAAGCCGCACACCGACGACATGCGCGAGGCCTCGAGTATCGTGCTCGCCGCGCGGCTGATCGCGGAGGGTGCGAGCGTCTGCGCCTTCGACCCCGTTGCCACCGAGCGCGCCCGTGGCCTGCTGCCGCCCGGCGTGGAGCTGTGCGGCTCCCTGACGGAGGCGATCGCCGAGGCGGATGCCGTCGTCATCGTCACCGAGTGGCCCGAGTTCCGCGCCGTGCTGGACGCCAATGTGCGCGCCGCCATGCGGCAGCCGCTGATCGTCGACGGACGCAACCTGTTGGATCCGTCCGAGGCCGTCGCCGCGGGCTTCACGTACGTTTCGATCGGCCGCGCCGAGCGCGACCCGGACCGCGAGCTGCACCAGGCGTGATCGCGGTCGTCTTGGTCGGTGGCGAGGGCACACGCCTGCGTCCGCTCACGCTCGATGACCCCAAGCCGGTGCTGCCGATCGGCGGCGTCCCGTTCATCGCGCTGCTGCTCGACCGTCTCGCCGCCGCCGGCGTCACCAAGGTGGTGCTGTCCTGCGGCTACCTGCCCGAGCGCCTGCGGGCGGGTATCGGCACCCCGCCGGCCGGGGTCGAGGTCGAGGTCGTGGTCGAGGACGAGCCGCTCGGTACCGCGGGTGCAATTCGCTTCGCGGCTGCGGGCCGCGTCGACGGACCGTTTCTGGCCCTCAA
>CAJCBN010000411.1 GCA_903960645.1 uncultured Actinomycetes bacterium
GCGGGAGCGCGGGGCTGGGTCTGACCAGCGCCCGGCGGGCGGTGGAGCGGCTCGGCGGCTCCTTGCGCCTCGGTCACCGCACCGGCGGCGGGGCGGCGATCTCGCTGCGCGTGCCGCTGCGCGGAGCACCCCGATGAGCACGGCGCCGGCCACCCTGGCGCAGACGGCACCGCCTGCCGCTGAGCTGCGCTCGACGCTCGGCCATCTCGTCTGCGTGGTGGGGGCCCACGGCGGAGCAGGCACGACGCGGGCGGCAGTCGCGCTGGCCCGCGACGCCACCCGCGATGCCTGTCTCATCGACGCCGACCTCAGTGGCGGCGACGCGCATGCCCTGCTCGAGCTGCCGGAGCGCCCGGGCGACGTGGGGCTCGCCGCCGTCTCCGAGGTGGCCGCCGCCGTGTTCGCCCACGGCGCCCGGCGCACTGCCTTCGGATGGCTGTTCGACGTCAGCCCGCGCCCCGAGCTCGCCTGGCTGATCCGCGACGGTGCCGTGCGGGATCTCGGGCGCGTCGCGATGCGTCGGGCAGCGCTGGTCGTCGTCGATGCGGGGCGGCCGACCGGGCCATCCTTCGAGGCCGTCCTCGATGCCGATGTCGTCGTGCTGCTCGGGCACGCGGACCGTGGCGACGCGATCGATCTGGCCGAGCGGCGCCTGATCCGATCGGGTGTCGACGAGCGGCGCGTGTTGGCCTGCGCTACCGCGCCGACGGTGGTGGAGCGGGCGCTGGGGCTGCTGCGCCGCGATCTCACGGTGATCGACGTGGAGCGCGATGACCGGCTTGCCCTGCTCGTCGAGGGGCGGCTCGCCGCAATCGGCCCGCGGGACCGGGCATGACCGGTATCGCCGCGATTGCCGGTCCGCTGGCGGGCCTGCTGCTCGACCCGCACGTGGGGGAGGTCGTCGTCAACGGTCCGAGCGAGGTCTGGATCGAGCTCGACGGGCGCCTGCGCCGTGCCGACCTGCGCTTCCGCGACTCGGCCGAGCTGCGCCAGACGGCGGTCCGGCTTGTCTCGGCCTGCGGTCGTCGCATCGACGACGCCACGCCGCTCGTTGACGCGCGCCTGCCCGACGGCTCGCGCGTCAACGTGGTGCTGCCGCCGTTGGCGGTTGACGGACCGCTGATCACCATCCGCCGCTTCGGCAGCGCTCCGCTCACCTTCGGCGACCTCATCGCCAACGGTGCCCTCGATGAGCGGGCCGCCAGGGAGGTCGAGCACCTGGTGCGCGCCCGTCGCAACCTGCTGATCAGCGGCGGGACAGGCACGGGGAAGACGACGCTCCTGAGCGCGCTGACGGGACTGATTCCGGCGGACGAGCGGGTGGTGTCGGTCGAAGACGCCGCGGAGCTCGGCGTGCAGGCGCCGCATCTCGCGCGCCTCGAGTCCCGTCCGGCGAACGTCGAGGGGCGTGGCGCGATCGATCTCCGCCAGCTGGTGCGCAACGCCCTACGCATGCGTCCCGACCGCCTGATCGTCGGTGAGGTACGTGGCGGTGAGGCGCTCGATCTGCTGCTGGCGATGAACACCGGCCACGACGGATCGCTGGCCACCGTCCACGCCAACGGGCCCGAGGATGCGCTGCGCCGGCTCGAGACCATGGCGCTGATGGGCGGCGTCGACGTGCCGCACAGTGCGGTGCGCGAGCAAGTGGCGTCGGCCGTGCACGCCGTGATCCACCTGGTGCGGGAGGCAGACGGCCGGCGCCGGGTCGCCGAGATCCGCCGGGTGGAGCGCGCCGGCAGCGGCTGGCGCCTGCAGGCAGCGGACGCGGAGGATTGCGCGTGAGGCGGCGGCGCGCCGCCGCAGTCGTCGCCCTGCCCGAGATCGCGCGGGTGCTGGCCCGGGGGACGGCGGCGGGACTGCCGCTGGCCGACGCGCTGGCCCGCGGTGCCGATGCCGTCGACGGGGCGAGTGCGGAGTGCATGCGGCGCAGCGCGGAAGAGCTGAGAGCCGGGCACCCGACCCGCGCCTCCCTGCGCACGTTGGAGGAGGTGGCCGGCGGCCGACTCCTGGTCGGTGCCATCGAACTGCACCACGAGCTCGGCGGCGATCTCGTGGCCTCCCTCCATGGCATTGCGGAGGGACTCGCCGATCGCGAGCGCCTGCAGTTGGAGGCACGAGCCGCCACGGCACAGGCCCGGATCGCCGCTCGCATCGTGCCGCTGGCGCCGCTCGGATCCCTCGCGATGCTGCTGGTGGTTGCGCCGGCCTCGGCGCGTGCCTTGCTCGGTTCGGCGGCCGGGTTGGCAATTCTCGGCACGGCGGGCGCCCTGACCCTGATCGCCCTCGTCCTGCTGCGCCGCATCGCGCACGCCGCGGGGCTGTGACGACGCGGCTGCCCGCCACTGCGTTGCGCGTGGCCGCCATCGCGGCGGCGAGCGGCGGCCTGGCGCTTGCGCTTGGCGCGGGACCGCTGCGCAGCGTCGGCGCGGTGGTGCTCACCGGCGCGACGAGCGTCTGGCTCGGGCGACGGCGACGGGTAGCGGCCGGGCGCACCCGGCAGCGTGCACTGACGGCGGTCCTGCCGGACGCCGTGGATCTGCTGGCGGCGACCGTCGACGGGGGTGCGGCACCCGACGTCGCGCTGGCCCGCGTGGCCGAGTTCGTCGACGAGCCCCTGCGATCCGTCCTGCGTGCAGCCGCGGCCGCGGATGCCGGTGCTGGCCCAGGTCTCGGCGCGCGGCTCTGCGCTCTCGATCCCGCACTGCGGCCGCTCGGCTCGCTGCTGCAGCAGAGCGAGGAGCTCGGGGTGCCGATCGCCGGCGCGTTGCGCCTCTTGGCCCACGACGCCCGCGCACGCGCACGGGCCGCAGCCCGTGAGCAGGCCGCGGCCGCTGCGCCGAAGCTGCTGCTGGTTGTCGGCGGACTGCTCGCCCCGGCGTCGCTCCTGATCGTGATCGGCGGTCAGGTCCTGGTGCTCCGGGAACTCGCCGGGACGGTGCTGAGCTGAGCCCGCAACGCGGCCAGGCGACGGTGGAGTGGCTGGCGGTGCTCGCCGTCGCATGCCTGCTGGCGCTCGGCGCCCATGCCGGCGTGCAACGCGGACTCCACGCCGCGGCGCCTGACGCGCAGCTCTTGGAGCAGCTCGCAACCGCCTCGCCGCCGGCTCCGAGCTCGCCGATGCCCCCCGTGCTGATCACCACCGCGCTGCCGGCGGTCGACGGCTCCTCCGTCGTGGCGATCGCCAGCCAGCTGGCCGCCGCGGGCATCGTCGAGGTGCCACCGGGCTCGAACCGCGGCCCGGGCGTCGACGTCTTCACCGACGGCAACGCGGAGCCGTGGTGCGCCGACTTCGTCTCGTGGGTGCTGCGCGCGGCCGGGCGACCGTTCACCGGTGGGGCCTCGGCGGGCTGGCGGCTGGCCTGGACGGGGGCCGTGCGCGCCTGGTTCGTCGCGCGGGCGGCCTGGCGCGAGCGCCTGCTGGCCGACCCGCGCCCCGGCGACGTCGTCTGGTTCGACCGCGGCCACGTCGGCATCGTCGAGCGCGTCGAAGGCACCGCACTGCGGACCATCGAGGGCAACGCCGCCGATGCCGTCACTCGTCGCGTCTATCCGCACTGGCGGCTCGATGCAGATATCGGTGGCTTCGGCCGCCCGGGTGCCTCTCCGGGCGCCGGCTGAGCGGCGGCGTCTACGTCGAGATGCCTCTCCAGCCAGAAACGGCTGTCTCCCTGCATGCTTGCGATTAGGATCTGAACGTTCATCGCTCCGGAGGTTCCTGTGCATCGTCGTCTGCCCATCCTGCTCGCCGCGCTCATCGCGCTCGCCATCGCCGCGCCGCTCTCGTCGGCCGCGACGAAGGGCACGATCCTGCTCGCCTTTGAGGGGCCGCTGACCGGCGACCAGCGTTCCAACGGGTACGACATGCTCCGCGGTACGAAGCTCGCGGTGAAGGAGATCAACGCGGCTGGTGGCCTGCTCGGCATGAAGGTCGTGCTGATCTCGGGCAATGACAAGGCTGATGCTGCGACCGGCGTGACGGTTGCCAAGTCGATCATCGCCAAGCACCCGTCCGCTGTGATCGGACCGTTCAACTCGTCCGTCGGCGTAAAGAACCTCCCGCTCTACATCAAGGGTGGCGTGTTTCCTGTGCAGCTGACCTCGACCGACGACACGTCAGGTATGGGTGCCACGGTGCAGCCGAAGAACTCGCAGATCTCGCCGGCCGAGGTCAAGTGGATGAAGGCGAACAAGGCGCAGAAGGTCTCGATCCTCTGGGATCCCTCGACCTACACCAAGGGCATGGCTGATCGCATGTACTCCGCGCTCGATAAGCAGGGCGCGCTCGTCACGAAGATCGAGATCGATCCGACGGCAACCGATTTCTCGGCTCAGGTTGCACAGGCGCTGACGAACAACCCGGACACGGTCTACGTGTCGACGTACTTCCCGCAGGGCGCGATCATCGCCAAGGAGCTGGCCGCTCAGGCCAAGGCAGGGAACGACGCCCGCTGCTTCATGGGTCTCGCCAACCAGGACCCGGGCTTCATCACCGCTGCGGGCAACGCCGCATCGCATCGCTGCACCTTCAGCGGTTCGCCGACGCCGACGCAGTTCGGCAACAAGATCAGCCGCGCCTACGTGAAGAACTACACGTCGACGTTCGGCACGGCGCCCGGCACGTGGGGCATCTACGCCTACGACTCGGTGTACCTCTGGGCCAACGCCATCACGAAGGCCGGCTCGACGGATATCGATGCATTCAGCAAGCAGATCCTGAACACGAAGAACATGGCGGGGGCAACCGGCCCGATCACGATCGCACCGAAGACGGGCAATCGTCCGAATGTGCCGATCGGCATTCTTGGTGTCTCGTTGACCGGCAAGTTCGTCCTCGAGAGCATCCAGACGTAAGCGCGGGAATGCCAGCGGCGCGTCGTTCGTCTCTATCAGTAGACGGGCGACGCGCCCGGCATACTCTCCCTACGCATCCGCACCGGCCTTCCGAGGAGCACCCATGAGCAACGCAGTCGAAATCAACAGCACCAACTGGCAGGGCGAGGTCGTCGAGTCCGACATCCCCGTCCTGATCGACTTCTGGGCGGAGTGGTGCGGCCCCTGCAAGGCGCTCGGCCCGATCATCGACGAGCTCGCGGGTGAGTACGCCGGCAAGATCAAGGTCGGCAAGGTCGATGTCGACTCCGAGCCGGGCCTTGCCGGGCAGTTCGGCGTGATGTCGATCCCGATGATCGCGCTGTTCAAGGATGGCGAGCTCGTCGAGCGCGCGGTCGGCATGATGCCGAAGGATCGCCTGGCCTCGACGCTCAACCTCGCCGCGCACTCCGGCTAGCGCCCCGTACACTCCGTCGCATGACGAGGCGGAGGATCAGATGACGCAGTACGCGCCGATCGAAGACCATGGGATTATCGGCGACCTGCACTCGGTCGCCCTGATCACGCAACATGGCGAGATCGATTGGTATTGCTGTCCGCGGTTCGACTCGCCCAGCGTGTTTGGCGCGATCCTCGACAGCGAGCGGGGCGGGTCGTTCCAGATCTGCCCGGTCGATGAGGAGGTGCGTACCAAGCAGCTCTACCTGCCCGACACGAACGTTCTGATTACGCGCTTCTTGTCGGACCAGGGCGTCGGCGAGGTCATCGACTTCATGCCGGTCGGCTCGGCGGAAGAAGATCGGCACCGCATCGTGCGTGTCGTGCAGTGCGTGCGCGGGCGTATGCACTTCCGCCTCAACTGCACGCCGCGTTTTAACTACGGCCGCACCGAGCACGAGCTGCATATCGACTCGCACGGGGCGGTCTTCGAGACCGACGAGCTGAAGCTCGCGCTCGACTCGCCGATCGATCTGACCGAGGACCAAGGTGGCGTCGAGGCGTACTTCACGCTCGAGCCGGGCGATCGTCGCACCTTCGTCCTCGAGCGGATCCCCGACGAGGGGCATTCGGCGCGGCCC
>CAJCBN010000412.1 GCA_903960645.1 uncultured Actinomycetes bacterium
CGCGAGGGGGATGTTGATCAGGAAGATCCAGCGCCAGCCAAAGCTGGTGGTGAGCCAGCCGCCGAGAATCGGGCCGAGCGCCGCCATGCCGCCGATGGTGCCGCCCCAGACCCCGAAGGCCGCGGCGCGCTCCTTGCCTTGGAACGTCGCGTTGACGATTGAGAGGGTGGCCGGGAGCACGAGCGCACCGCCAACGCCTTGCAGGAGGCGCGCGAGGATCAGCAGTTCACCGCTGCCCGCCATGCCCGCGAGGATGCTGGCGCCGGCGAAGATCGCCAGGCCGGCGATGTAGACCAGGCGGCGGCCGCGCAGGTCGGCAAAGCGCCCGGTGGCGATCAGGAGGGCGGCGAAGACGAGGCTGTAGATCGAGTTGACCCACTCGGCACCCGACAGCCCGAGCTGGAGGTCGCGGATGATCGTCGGCAGCGCGACGTTGACGATCGTCGAATCGATGATGATCAGCGCGACACCGCCAGCGACAATGCCGAGCGCGAGCCAGCGCTTCGGATCGGGGGTGACTGCGGCTTCCATGCGCAACAGGATGCCGCGCCGTGCGGCGTTAGTGCTTCAGCATGGACACGATGCCGTCGACGTACGCCTGCGGGCGAACATCGCCCGAGGTGAGACGCAGCGTGTAGTAGCCGAGCACCACCTGCGCGAACAGTGCGGCGCCAGCGGCCTTGGTGTCGGTGCGCTTCGGCAGATCACCCGTCTTGACCGCGCGCGCGGCGACGTCGGCGAAGAGGACGCGGATGGCGCGAAAGCGCTGCTTGACGACCTTGCCAACCTGCGGATCTCGGGCTGCCTCGCCCCAGACGTCAAAGGCGATGCCAGCGGTTGGGCCCTTGGTGATCTTGTCGACGACGGTGACGACCTGCAGCAGCGCATCGCGGAAGCTCGGCGCCGGGTCGGCCGTGAGAATCGCCGTCAGCACCGCTTCCGTCTGGGCCAGATTGGCCTCAGTGATGGCATTGACGATGTCGGCCTTGCCGGGGAAGTAGACGTAGATTGCGCCGGCGGAGACCCCGGCCTCCTCCTGCAGGTCCATCATCGAGGCGGCGTGAAAGCCGCGACGCGAGAAGCAGGTGCGTGCCGAGTCGAGGATGTGCTGGCGCCGGGCGGCGTACGTCTCATCACGGAGTTTGGGCATGGGTGCAGCCTAGTCGCAAAACGAATGGGTTCAAAGGGTACGATCGTACCGTAATGAGTTTGACTTCTATGGCGACCCTAGTCACGCTCGCCGGATTTTGTATATTGGATCCAAACGTTCGGAGGAGGCAGGGCATGGGAGCTGTTGGAGCACCGCAATTCGATCTGCTCGACCACCAGCTGTTCGCCGAGCGCGAGCCGTGGGACGTCTTCGAGTGGCTGCAGCGCGAGGCGCCCGTCTACCGCCATCCGGACGAGGACGACGGCTTCTGGTGCGTGACGAAGTACGCCGATGTCCTCGACGTCCTCAAGCGCCCGAAGGTCTTCTCGTCCGGTCGCGGCGGCTCCGCCCGCATCGGTCACGTGGCTCCCGACGTCCTCGAGGCGCGGCGCAACTTCATGGAGACCGACGCGCCGCTGCACAACGAGTGGCGCAAGCCCTTCGCCCGCGACTTCACACCGAAGTCGATCGCGCGCTACGAGGACCAGTTGCGCGTGATCGTCGACCAGGTCCTCGACGAGGCCTTCGAGAAGCAGGACATCTGCTTCGTCCACGACATCGCGGCGCTGATCCCGATCCGCGTGCTCGGCACCATCCTCGGTCTGCCGCCGGAGCAGTTCGATCGCTTCATCGAGCTCGGCGATCGCATGATCATCGACTCCGACCCGGAGATCGCGATTCACGTCGTCGGCTCACCGGAGGCAGAGGCCTTCAAGTACCTCCCGTTCGGCAGCGAGGCCGCCGCCGAGCTGTGCGCGATGGGCCGCCAGACGATCGATGCCCGGCGCGTTGAGCCGAAGGAAGACGTCCTCTCTGTGCTTGCCAACATGGAGATCGGCGGGCACCTGCTCGGCGATCGCGACCTCGACAACAACTTCGCCCTGTTCGTCGTGGCTGGCAACGAGACCACGCGCCAGTCGATGGCGCTCGGTCTGCTGGCGCTGCTGCGGGACGACCGCGCGATGCAGGAGTTCTCCCAGCCCGGCGCCACCACGGATCAGGCCGTCGACGAGCTCGTCCGCATTGCCTCGCCGGTCTGGCACTTCCGCCGCACGGCCGTCGAGGACACCGAGATCCGCGGCGTGGAGATCAAGGAGGGCGAGCGCGTCGTCATCTGGTTTGCCGCCGCCAACCGCGATGCCGAGGCCTTCGCCGACCCGCACGTCCTCGATTTCTCGCGCAAGAAGGACGAGCACCTGGCCTTCGGCCGCGGCGGCCCGCACTACTGCATCGGTACGCACCTCGCTCGCCTGGAGATCAAGGTGCTCTACGAACAGCTGTTCCCGCGGCTGAAGTCGATCGAGCAGACCGGCCCGGAGCGCCGTCTCGTCTCGAACTTCACGAACGGCCTCAAGCACTTCCCCGTGCGCATCACCGCCAACTAGGCGGGCACCCGGGAACGGAAGTGGCGAGACCCGGGCTCGAACCGGGGACACCGCGATTTTCAGTCGCGTGCTCTACCAACTGAGCTATCTCGCCGCTGCGCGGCACATTACCAACCAGCCGCAATCCGGCGCGCGGGTCAGAACAGGCCGAACGCGAGGTGCGCGATCGCGAGCAGCACGCCGGTGATGATCAGCGCCCCGCCCACCAGCATCAGCATCCCACCCGATTTGGGCACCTCCGAGTCGGCGGGGCCGCGCAGCAGCACCTGACCGACGGAGTAGAGCACGATGCCGAAGATCGCCAGCACGGCGACGGCCCACCAGACTGCGTCCATGACCGCATGCTGCCGCCTCGGCGTCCTTTGTGCAACCGCGGGGCGGTGGGTGGACGTGCGGGTTCCACGCGCGTCCGCCGTTGCCATACCGTGATACCACTGCGGCCCGAACCGGTGATAGGTTGAGCGCAACCCGGAACCACCGCCCATCTGGACGGCACTCCGTCGGCGGCGCAGGAATGCGCCGCATCGATGCGAAACCGCTCTGGAGCCCGTCGTTGACCCGTCTTCATCCCCGCATCCCGCTCCGTCTCGCCTTCGTCGTCGCCACCTGCGCGATCGCGCTCGTCGCTGCGCTACCCGCCCAGGCCGCGCCGAAGGCTGAGATCTCGAGCAAGCGCGCGCAGGCCGAGGCGGCCCGTGAGCAGCTCGCGGCGCTCGGTGCAAAGCTCGAGCCTGCGATCGAGCGCTACAACCGCTCCGTCGCCGAGCTCGCTGAGGTCAACGATGAGATCGAGTTCAATCAGAAGCAGATCAAGGTGACGGAGGCCAACCTGCGCGTCTCGCAGACCGAGCTCGACACGAAGCTCGAGCAGTCGTACCGCGTCGGCGAGCCGGATCTGTTCGCCTCCGTGCTCGGGCAGGAGACGCTCGCGCAGGTGCTCGCCGTGACCGACCTCTTCGATCGCTCCCAGCGTCAGGCGGCCGACATGGTCGGCGGACTGCGCACCACGAAGACCACGCTCAAGCGCCACAAGCGCGATCTCGAGGTGGCGCAGGATCGCGCGCAGGCGCTCAAGGCCGAGCGCGCGGCCGAGAAGCGGCGCATCGACGCCGGCATCGCCCAGAGCCAGCAGCTCGTCGCCGGCCTCGAGGATGAGATTCAGCAGCTGATCGCCGAAGAGGCCGCCCGGCAGGAGGAACTCCGCCGCCAGGCGCTGGCCGCGCTCGCCGCGCAGGAGGCGGCCACGGCCGCTGCGGGCTCCGCGGGAGACGTAGCGATCGGCGGTTCCGTCGCCGACGCCGCGACCGCCGAGACCGGCTCGGCTGAGGCCGCGCCGGCCGAGGCGGCACCGGCCCCCGTCGAGCTGCCGCCGACCGACGGATCCATCGGTGCACAGGCCGTGTCGATCGCGATGCAGTACCTCGGCGTGCCGTACGTGTGGGGCGGTGCGTCGCCCGGCGGCTTCGACTGCTCGGGCCTGACCTCCTACGTCTACGCCCAGCTCGGCATCGGCCTGAGTCACTACACCGGCTCCCAGTGGAACGAGGGGACCCGTGTCCCAGCCGATCAGCTGCTGCCCGGCGACCTCGTCTTCTTCCACTCCGACCTGCACCACATGGGCATGTACATCGGCAACGGCCAGATGATCCACGCGCCGCAGACGGGCGACGTTGTGAAGATCTCGCCGCTGATGAATGCCTACGCCGGCGCCGTCCGCCCGTACTGACAGGCGCGGCTCCACCCGGACTCGGGTATTCTCCCCCTCGCTGCGCGCCCGTAGCTCAGCGGATAGAGCGCTGCCCTGCGGAGGCAGAGGTCGGACGTTCGAGTCGTCCCGGGCGCACTACGCGGAGGGTTCCGGTCTTGACCGGGACCCTCTTCGCGTTTCCGGGACGTTTCTGGGCCCGGGCCCAAAAACGTGCAAAGACAACGTTTGTGGACCCGGGTCCAAAAACGTCAGGCGACTACGCCAACGTGGTGGCGCGCGCGGTGCCCGCGACGAGTTCGGCGCCCGCCGGCACCTCGACGCGGACGATGCCGATGGCGTGCAGGGTGTCCAGCCAGGGTGCGCCAGCGACCGAGGTGATCACGCCGACGTCCTTGCCGTCCAGCATGAGCGGCGTGCCCGGCGCTACGTCGGCGTCGAGAGCGAGGCGGCGCGGGCCGCGGTTGGCGTGGCCGCGGCGATGCAGGCGCGTGACGGGCTCCTGACCGAGGAAGCAGCCCTTCTCAAAGGAGACGGTCGCCTCGACGAGTCCGACCTCGGCCGGCATCCAGCGCTCGTCGACGTCGTGGCCGAGGCGCACCTCGCCGGACTCGACGCGCAGCGCCTCGACGGCGGCGTCGGTGACCGGTACCGCATCGGCTGCCACCGCGGCGGCGAGCACGTCAGTCAGCTCGGCCGTTGGCACGAGTGCATCAATGCGCGGTAGCGCGCCGAGCGTCGTCTCGATGCGCGTTCCTGGCAGCGCGATGGCGGGGGCGGTGGGGCCGATCACGGAGACCAGAGTCCAGGCATCGGTCCGCTCGATCGTCGCCTTGGCACCCAGCCGGTAGCGGGTCAGCTGGCGCACGAGCTCGTTGGCGACGGCCGGCTCCACGTCGAGCAGCACCCGTTCGGCGGCGAGCCGCGTGACGCGCAGATCGGCCAGGACCCGCGCCTTCGGGGTCAGCAGCAGCGCGCGCCGGGACTCGCCGTCGGCGAGGCCCGCGAGGTCCTGGGTCAGCAGGTTCTGCAGGAAGGACTCCGCGTCCGGCCCCTCGACCGCGATGAAGGCGCGCGGGGGTGTGAGCACGCCGGCGGCGGAGCGGAGGGCGGCGAGCTGCTGGGCGGCGGTGGCGGTCATGGCGTCACCTGCAGGTTCGCACACCCTGCTGGGCCGGCTGCTCCGCAAACTCCCGCAAGGGAAGTACTGTGAGACGGAGAACGAGTTTTTTGGTGCCGTCTGATTCCCATCACGCGCCCGGCGCAATCGTCGCCGCGCCGCTCCTGTCCGGCCCCGACCCGGTCTGGACCCGCAACCGCATCGCCGCGCTGATCCTCGCGTACGTGGTCGGCCTTGGCGGGATGATCCTGATCAAGGGCGTCTACCTCTCGCCCGACCGCTACTTCCTGATCCTGCTCGTCCCCGCGCTCGTGCTCGGTGTCGGCAAGGGGTACGTGCGCGACTTCCTGCCGCTGATCGTCTCCATCTTCATCTACGAGCAGTTGCGCGGGCTCGCCCACCTCGCCAACCCCGAGCCGTACTACATGCCGCACCTCCTGTTCGACGAGGTGATCTTCTTCGGACGCAACGCCACCGTCGTGCTGCAGGACTGGATGTGGACGGGCACCGTGCAGTGGTACGACCAGGTGCTCGGGCTGCTCAACCGTGCGCACTTCATCGTCCCGCCGACCCTGCTCTTCATCATCTGGCTCGATCGCCGCGAGCACTACTACCGCTGCGCCACCGCGCTCGTCGCCACGTCACTGATCGGCGCCTTCATCTTCCTCGTCTATCCGGCCGCGCCGCCGTGGGCCGCCGCGGAGATCGGACTCCTGCCCGAGATGACCAAGATTGGCTACGCCCAGGCCGCGGCCGCACCCGTGTCCGCGAGCAAGTCATTCATCGAGAGCCTGATGCTGCCCAACCCGTACGCCGCCGTGCCGAGCCTGCACACGGGCTACTCAACCCTCGTCGCGATCTTCGCGCTGACGTGGAAGCGCCGCTTCGGCTACGTGATGCTGATCTACCCGCTGACGATGTACTTCTGCATTGTCTACTTCGCCGACCACTACATTTCCGATATCCTCGTCGGGATCGCTGTCGCCCTCCTTGGCTGGTGGGTGGCCGGTCGCATGATCAACCGCCCGTTCGGGCTCGGCGCGCTTGCCGGACCGTTCACCCCGCCGATCACAACCTCACGCTTCGGAAGGTCGCCACGATGAGCAAGGACCAGCAGCAGGACACCACCGAGGCGACGGCACAGGACCGCCGCCCGAAGGCCGAGGTGTTCGTGCGCTGCCCGCTCTGCGGCGCCGACGACTACCGCGTCAAGATCGAGGACACGATCGGCACCCGCATCGCGGATCCGCGCGTCCACTACACCTGCACCTCCAGCGCGTTTGGCGAGCACGGCCGCATCGTGGAGTGCCGCTCCTGCCACCTCGTCTACATGAACCCGCGCCCGCATCACGAGGCGGTCGTCGAGAACTACGGTGACGTCGAGGATCAGTCCTACATCGAGGAGGAGCAGGGTCGTATCGAGACCTTCGCCGAGAGCCTCGCGCACGTGCAGCGGTACCGTCGCTCTGGCCATCTGCTCGACGTCGGCTGCCACGTCGGCACGTTCCTCACGCTCGCCCAGCAGTCCGGCTTCGAGGTTGCGGGCGTCGAGCCGTCGCGCTGGTGCTCCGAGATCGCCAACTCGCGGATCGACGGCAAGGTCCACTGCGGGGCGATCGAGGATGCGCCGCTCCCTGAGGGCGGCTACGACGTGATCACCCTCTGGGACGTGATCGAGCACCTGCCCGATCCGGCGCTCGACATCCGCGCAATCCATTCCGCGCTGCGCCCCGGTGGCATCTTCGCCGTCTCGACGATGGACGTCGAGTCGCTCTTCGCCAAGGCCTTCGGCCGGCGTTGGCCCTGGTACATGCAGATGCACCTCATCTACTTCTCGCGCCAGACGCTCTGCGAGATGCTCCGCCGCGAGGGCTTCCAGATCGCCGAGGTCTCCACGCACGTCCGCCGCGTCCGTCTGACGTACCTGGCCTCGCGCCTC
>CAJCBN010000413.1 GCA_903960645.1 uncultured Actinomycetes bacterium
GAGCAGTACGACCTCTCCAAGTTGGAGGTCGCGCTGCTCCTGTCTGGCTATCAGGTCGCGTTCGTCGCCACCGCGATCCCCGCCGGTTGGCTGGCGGGGCGCGTCGGTCCGCGCTCCGTGGTGATCGGCGGTCTCGTCTGCTTCGTGCTCGCCTCAGCCCTCTTCGCGGTCGCCCCGACCTTCGCGATACTCGTCTTCGCCCGCGCGCTGCAGGGCGTCGCCGGCGGCTGCGGCTGGTCTGCGGCGATGTCGTGGCTGACGGAGAACACGCAGCGCGAGCAGCGCTCGCGTGCGGTCGGGCTGATCTCCGGGATCTCCGCGGCGGGGGCCGTCGCCGGCCCGGTCGTCGGTGCGCTCGCCGCTGCCACCAGCGTCATGCTCGCCTTCTCGCTGGTGGCGCTGATCGGCCTCGGGGCGCTCGCGCTCGCGCTGCTGGCACCCTCCGGCCGCGCCCCCGTGGGCAGCCCGCCGCTCCTCGCGACCATGCGGCACCTGCTCGCCCACCCCACGATCATCACCGCCCTCTGCTTCGCCTTCACCGTCTCGATCTGCCTGTCGACCGTCGACCTCCTGGCCATCCTGGAGCTGGGCGACCGTGGCATCGGGGCGACGACCATCGGCATCGTGCTCTCCGTGGGTGCCCTGCTCGGCGTCGGCGTGGGCACGATCGCGGGCCGGATCGCCGAGCGGATCGGGAGCTTTGCGCTGTGTCTGCTCGGCGCCGCCGGCCTCGTCGCCCTGACCACCGTGCTCGCCCTACCGCTGCCGACCTGGGCCATCGCCGGCGGGATCATGGCGATCGGTCCGATCTTCCCGCTCCTGATGACCGGCATCTACCCCCTGATCGCGGCTGCCTCGGACGACCTCGGGCTGGCGCACGGAAGCGCCAACGGCTTCATCAATATCTGCTGGTCGGGGGCGACGGCGGTGGTGCCGCTCGCCGCCGCGCAGATCGCGAGCGCACGCGGCGATGCTGCCGCCTACGGAACGGCGGCGCTGATCACCGTCGCACTCGTCGCAATCGCTGTGCTGATGCGGTCTCGCGCACGAAACCTGTCACTCTCGTACTGAGAGTGCCGGTTGTCGTTTGCGAACCAGCAGTAGGGTTCGTATAGTCCGGTCTGGCACTCGAGGAGTGAGAGTGCCAACGATTTCTTCCATTCAACCCTTGACCTTGGAGGTCAGCATGAACCTCAAGCCGCTTGGCGATCGCGTGATCGCCGAAGTTCAGGCAGAGGAGTCGACGACGGCCAGTGGCATCGTCCTCCCCGAAACCGCACAGGAGAAGCCCCAGCGCGCGAAGATCCTCGCCGTGGGCTCCGGCCACTACGAGTTCGGCCATCACGTGCCGCTCGAGATCGCGGTCGGCGACGAGATCCTCTTCTCGAAGTACGGCGGTACCGAGGTGAAGGACGGCGGCAAGGATTATCTGATCCTCCGCGAGTCCGACATCCTCGCCGTGATCTCCGCTCCCGCGAGCAAGCCCGCCAAGGGCAAGAAGTAACCTACCCCCCTTTTCGACGGAGGAATTCTCATGGCACATAAGGAAATCAAGTTCAACGAGGATGCCCGGCGCGCGCTTCAGCGCGGCGTCGACACCCTCGCCGACGCTGTCAAGGTGACGCTCGGCCCCAAGGGCCGCTACGTCGTCATCGACAAGAAGTTCGGCGCCCCGACGATCACCAACGACGGCGTCTCGATCGCTCGTGAGATCGAGCTCGAGGATCCGTTCGAGAACCAGGGCGCCCAGCTCGTCCGCGAGGTCGCCACGGCGACCAACGACGTTGCCGGTGACGGCACGACGACCGCGACCGTGCTGGCCCAGGCCATCGTCCGCGAGGGTCTGCGCAACGTGACCGCGGGTGCCAACCCGATGGGTCTCAAGCGCGGCATCGAGCAGGCCGTCGAGCAGGCTGTCGCCAGCATCAAGGCGCAGTCGAAGGCCGTCTCGGGCAAGGAAGACATCGCCCGCGTCGCCACCATCTCGGCCCGCGATCGCGAGATCGGCGACGTCATCGCCGACGCCATCGAGAAGGTCGGCAAGGACGGCGTCGTCAACGTCGAGGACGGCCAGACCTTCGGACTCGACCTCGAGTTCACCGAGGGCATGCAGTTCGACAAGGGCTACGTCTCCCCGTACATGATCACCGACGGTGATCGCATGGAGGCCGTGCTCGAGGATCCGTACATCCTCATCGCGAACCAGAAGATCGGCGCGGTCAAGGACATCCTCCCCGTGCTCGAGCAGGTCATTCAGAGCGGTCGCGCCCTGATGATCATCGCCGAGGACCTCGAGGGCGAGGCTCTGGCCACGATCGTCGTCAACAAGCTCCGCGGCACCTTCACGGTGGTTGCGGTCAAGGCCCCGGGCTTCGGCGATCGCCGCAAGCGCATGCTCGAGGACATCGCCATCCTGACGGGCGGCGAGGTCATCACCGAGGAGATGGGTCTCAAGCTTGAGAACACGGCCATCGCGCAGCTCGGTCGCGCCCGCCGCGTCGTCGTGACGAAGGACAACACGACGATCATCGACGGTGCCGGCAAGGGCGACGACATCAAGGCCCGCATCAAGCAGATCAAGCAGGAGATCGAGAATTCCGATTCCGATTTCGATCGCGAGAAGCTCCAGGAGCGTCTCGCCAAGCTGAGCGGCGGCGTCGCCGTGGTCAAGGTCGGCGCAGCCACCGAGACCGAGATGAAGGAGAAGAAGCATCGCGTCGAAGACGCGCTGCAGGCCACCCGTGCCGCTCTCGAAGAGGGCATCGTGCCGGGCGGCGGTGTCGCCCTGCTGAACGCGGCGGCGAAGCTCAAGATCGACGAGTCGCACCACGACGAGGCGACGGGTGCCAAGATCATCCGCCGCGCGCTCGAGGAGCCGCTGCGTCAGCTGGCGTACAACGCCGGCCTCGAGGGCTCGGTTGTCGTCAACGAGGTCCGCGCCGCCAAGGCCGGCTTCGGTCTCGACATGGA
Source organism: uncultured Actinomycetes bacterium (assembly GCA_903960645.1). Classification (GTDB taxonomy): domain Bacteria; phylum Actinomycetota; class Thermoleophilia; order Gaiellales; family F1-60-MAGs149; genus F1-60-MAGs149. Next base: position 2,971 of record CAJCBN010000413.1, read on the forward strand.
CAGCGGCCAGATGGTCGACCTGGTCAAGGCCGGCATCATCGATCCGGCCATGGTCACCCGCTCGGCGCTGCAGAATGCCGCGTCGATCGCCAAGAACATCCTCACCACCGAGGCCATCGTCGTCGAGGCGCCCGAGAAGTCGGGCCCGACCGTCGGCGACATGGGCGGCATGGGCGGAATGGGCGGGATGATGTAGGAAGTTGGTTCGGGCTCTGCCCGAATCACCGTTCGACCCAGAAGGGCCTCGGCTGCGGCCGGGGCCCTTCGTCGTTGCTGGGGGCGCCCTGGTGTGCTGGCCCTGGTGTCGTGCTCGCATACGATGGCCCCACCTTGTTCGCCAAACGCACGCTACCAATGAGAAGGATAATTCTTCTTGCCATAGGCCTGACGGTCGCAGCCGCGACCCTCGGCGGCTGTAAGTCCACGGCGCTGATGGCACCAGGTGGTGACTTCATCTACTACGAGGCCGATGCGCCCCTTGCCAACGAGCTGACCGTGCGCAAGGTGTCCGTCGCCACGCTGGAGGAGACGGCGAGCCTCACCATGAGCGTCGGGTCGGGTGAGGGGACCGGCCTCCTCTCGCCTGACGGCAGCCTCGGCTACATCATCAGCAAGGAAACGTACAGCCCGATGACGATTTCGAAGGTCGCGACGGCGGACCTGCGGCAGCTGGATCAGGCGGAACTCACGGTGATCAGCGCGAGCGCCGCCGTGATCTCGCCTGACGGCGCGTTCGCATACCTCGGCGATTCGACCGGTACGGTCACCGAGGTCCGCCTAGCCGACCTCGTGGAGACGAGGTACCTCGCAACGGGGACGGATCCGATCCTGATCCATACCGCGACCATCGCACCTGACGGCGTGTATGCGTACTTCGGCACCTCCCTCGGAACGGTCGTCAAGGTGCGCCTCGCAGACCTCGCAGTCGTGGGGCGGGCAACACTGCCCGCCCAGTCCACCTCGACGGCCGTGATCTCACCCGACGGGCACTACGGGTACTACACCAACGGTCCGGCGCCGACCCTGATCGTCAAGGTGCGGCTGGCCGACATGGCTGTCATCGGCGACGAGCCGCTCTCGATCGACGCCGTGGCTTCCACGGTGATTTCCCCCGACGGCCAGTACGCCTACGTCATGGGCAACGCCAACCCCGCAGCGCTCCTCACCGTGCGCCTCGCCGATCTGAAGGAGACGCGCTCTGAGCTGGTCGCCCTGGACGGTAATGGAGGCTGGTCCGTGATCGCCCCGGACGGCCAGTTCGCCTACCTCGGCAGCGGCAACGGCGTCTCAATCATCAAGCAGGTGCGCCTCGCCTCCCCGCATGGCCTGACCGTTTCCAAGGGTGGCAACGGATCCGGCACCGTCTCGAGCACGACGCCCGGCATCGACTGCGGCAGCGCCTGCACGCGCAGCTACCTCGACTACCAGTCCGTCACCCTGACGGCGACCGCCGGTACCCGCTCGACGTTCACCGGCTGGAGCGGCGCATGCACCGGCACGGCTCCGACCTGCACGTTGGCGATGTCCGAGGCACGCAGCGCGACCGCGACGTTCTCGCTGCCCGACAACACGTTCACGGCCGGCAGGACACGCGCCGCGATCAGTCGTACCGGGATCGCGCTCTCGACGACGCTGACGGTGCCCGGCGGCGGCACGCTCCGCCAGTCGGTGACCGGCCGGGCCCGGGCGCGCGCCACCCTCTGCTCCACGAAGCGCTCGGTCCAGCGGGCCGGCACCTACACCGTGACCTGCCTGCTCAGTGCCAAGAGCCGCGCCGCGCTGAGCCGCGGCGCCGTCTGGCTCACCGTCGCCACCACGTTCGCGCCAACCGGCGGCCGCGCCCGCACCACGAGCCGCACCGTGATCCTGCCGCGTACGCCGCTCGCAACCCCGAGGCCGGCGCCACCCGTTACGGGCTGATCAGCGAGTTCCGACCGGCGACGCCCGTCACCACGAGCGACCTGCGACACTTCCTCACACGCTTCCTAAGGAGAATCCATGGCCGATTGCACGATCCGCATCAAGAAGAACGGCTCCGCGATGGTGAGCGGCTCGTTCGTCGTCGAGGACGTCGACGGCAACCCGTACACGATCGAGGGTGAGGCCTTCCTGTGCCGCTGCGGCGCCTCGCAGACCAAGCCGTTCTGCGACGGCTCGCACAAGGCCGCCGGCTTCGAGTCGGCTCCGCACGTCGGCGACACCGCCTGAGCGAATCTGGATCCGGATCCGGATTTGCCGTTTTCGTGCAGATTTGGATCCGGATCCAGATCTACCGTTTTCGTGCAGATTTGGATCCGGATCCAGATCTGCCAGTCGTCAGCGGCGCGCGAGCCAGACCATGAACGGCAGGCGCTCGTCGAGGAGGCCTGCGAGGGCCCAGTCCTCCTCCGTTCGCGTGTCCGCCGGCGGTACGTCCCAGCCGTGGCTGCGCAGCCAGGTCGGCTGGGTGACCAACTGCTCCACCTCGACGCCGACGGCGCTCGCCGCGGCCGACAGCGCACCGAAGTCGACGTCGGCGGTCAGGTCCTGCGTGCCCGGCGCCTGCAGCGGATCGCCGCCCTGCTGCCCGCCGATGTAGGTTCGCACGGGCGGGCGGCGGCCGTCGTGCACCTCCGCACCAACGCCGCCGTAATCGATCAGGGCGATGCGCCCGCGCCGCACGCTGCCGACCAGCGAGGCCACGAGCGGCAGCATGCCCGGGCGCACCGCGTAGCGCGCTCC
>CAJCBN010000414.1 GCA_903960645.1 uncultured Actinomycetes bacterium
GACGGCCGATACGAAGGTGATATGACGATGACGACGTACCGCGAACTGCTCGCCCAGGTCAAGGAGGAGATCTCCGAGATCGACGCGCGCCAGCTGGCCGACGAGCTCGCCACCGCGCAGCCCCCGCTCCTAATCGACGTGCGCGAGCCCGACGAGTACGAGCAGGGCGCGATCCTGGAGGCCGTGCACATCCCGCGCGGCTTCCTCGAGTCCCGCATCGAGGCCGCGGCGCCCGACAAGGCACAGCGCATCGTCCTGTCCTGCGCCTCCGGCGCCCGCTCCGCGTTCGGCGCGAAGGCGCTGGCCGAGCTCGGCTACGCCGATGTCGTATCCCTCGCCGGCGGCTTCTCCGGCTGGAAGCAGGCGGGCCACCCGTGGGCCGAGCCGAAGGTGCTCGACGCAGAACGTCGCCGCCGCTACAGCCGCCACCTCGTGATCCCGGAGGTCGGCGAGGCCGGCCAGCTCAAGCTGCTCGGCGCCAAGGTCCTGATGATCGGCGCCGGCGGGCTCGGCTCGCCCTCGTCCCTGTACCTCGCCGCGGCCGGCGTCGGCACGATCGGGATCATCGACGACGACGTCGTCGACGCCTCGAACCTCCAGCGCCAGGTCATCCACAACACGGAGCGGATCGGCATGCCGAAGGCCGAGTCGGCTCAGCTCACGCTGACCGCGCTCAACCCGGACGTCGAGGTCGTGCAGTACCGCGAGCGCCTCTCGAGCCAGAACATCGACCGCATCCTCGAGGGCTACGACGTGATCGTCGACGGCACCGACAACTTCCCCACGCGTTATCTCCTCAACGACGCCAGCATCAAGCACGGCATTCCCGTCGTGCACGCCTCGATCTTCCGCTTCGAAGGCCAGCTGACGGTCTTCAAGCCGCAGGCCGGCCCGTGCTACCGCTGCCTCTTCCCGGAGCCCCCGCCGGCCGAGCTCGCCCCGAGCTGCGCCGAGGGCGGCGTGCTGGGCGTGCTGCCCGGCATCATGGGCACCCTGCAGGCGACCGAGGCGCTGAAACTGCTGCTCGACATCGGCGACCCGTTGGTCGGCCGGCTGCTGCTGGTCGATGCGCTGGACATGTCCTTCCACGAGGTCCAGCTGCGGCGCGACCCGAACTGCGCGGTCTGCGGCGAGCACGCCGGCCCGATCGAGTACATCGACTACGACGAGTTCTGCGCGGGCGGATCCCACGCAGCCGCCCACTAGGAGCCTCCCGTGCCCATCGCCATCCGCATGCCCCCCATCCTCCGTCCGCAGGTCGGCGGCGCCCGCCAGGTCGAGGTGACCGGTGCGACGCTCGGCGAGGCGTTCGACGACCTCTTCGCGCAGTTCCCCGGCGTCAAGGAGCAGATCGTCGATAGCGCGGGTCAGATCAACCGCTTCGTCAACGTCTACGTGCAGAACGAGGACGTCCGCCTCGGCGAGGGGCTCGCGACGCCCGTGCCGGACGGTGGCACCGTGATCGTGCTGCCCGCGATGGCCGGCGGCGCCCGCTGATGAGCCGCGGCTCCACCACCCCTCCTGCCGTCCGCGGTGGCGGCGACGTGCTCAGCGCGATCGGCAATACGCCGCTCGTCGAGCTGCCGCATCTGCGCCCCGAGGGCGGTGCCCGTATTTGGTCGAAGCTCGAGATGCTCAATCCCTCCGGCTCCATCAAGGACCGCGTTGCGCTGAGCCTGATCGAGTCGGCGGAGGCGCAGGGCCTGCTGTCCCCCGGCCAGACGATCATCGAGCCGACGAGCGGCAACACCGGCATTGCGCTGGCGATGATCTGCGCGGTCAAGGGCTACCGCTTCCGCGCGGTCATGCCCGAGTCCGCCACGACCGAGCGCGTCGAGCAGATCTCGATGTACGGCGCCGAGATCGTGTTCTCGCCCGGCGAGCTCGGCTCGAACGGCGGCGTCGCGCTGGCCCGCGAGCTGGCCGCCGCCGACCCCAGCCTCTACATGCCGTTCCAGTACGCCAACGCCGAGAACCCGAACGCGCACTACCGCACCACGGGCCCCGAGATCATCGAGGCGCTCGACGGCAAGGTCGACGCCTTCGTGGCCGGCCTCGGTACCGGCGGCACGCTGATGGGCACCGGCCGCGCGCTGCGCGAGGCGAACCCCGACGTGCAGATCATCGCGGCCGAGCCGCTGCAGGGCGAGGCCGTGATGGGCCTGCGCTCGCTGGAGGACGGCTACACGCCGGAGATCCTCGACATCACC
>CAJCBN010000415.1 GCA_903960645.1 uncultured Actinomycetes bacterium
GCCTCGAGCGGAGTCTCGTCCGGCGACAGCTCGTGCCCCCAGGCCCGATACGCCTTCTCGAGGCGCAGCGAGTTGATCGCGTAGTGGCCGGCCAGCACGGCAGTCGTGTCCGCGTCGCCGGCGGCAAGGATCGTCTCCAACACCGGCGTCGCAGCGTCCGCGGGCACGTGCAGCTCCCAGCCGAGCTCGCCGACGTACGTCACGCGCGCCGCGTGCAGCGCGTGGCCGGCGATCGCGACCTCGCGCACCGTGCCGAAGGGGAAGGCCTCATTGGTGAGGTCGCCGTCGACGAGCGGCTGCAAGAGCGCACGGCTCTGCGGCCCCATCACGCTCAGCACGGCGGTGGCGTCGGTGACATCCTCGACGGCACAGTCGGCGCCCGCGGCACCGCGCCGCACGTGCCAGAGATCGCGGATCCGCTGCGCAGTGCCCGTGATCAGGCGGAAGCGGTCGTCGGCCAGGCGCAGCACGGTGAGGTCACTCGCGAAGCGGCCGCGGTCGTCGAGCAGCGCGGTGTAGACGAGTTGCCCGGGGGCGACGTCCACGTCGTTGGCGCAGAGGCGGTTGAGGACGGCGAGGGCGTCGGGGCCGCGCACCTCGATCTTGCCGAAGCCCGACTGGTCGAAGACGGCGACGCCCTCGCGGGCGGCCATGTGCTCACGACGGTGCGCGTCGAACCACGACTGACGGCCGAAGGAGTAGACGATCTCGGGCGGCGGACCCGGCGCGCCGAAGACGTTCGGGCGCTCGATACCGGCCTTCTCACCGAACCACGCACCGTGTGCCCGAATCACGTCGTGAACCGGTGAGACGCGCAGCGGTCGTCCGGTCAGGAGCTCGCGGTTGGGATACGCCATCAGGTAGTGCGTGCCGAGCGCCTCGGTAACGCGCTGGCGGAGGTAGCCCAGGTCGTTCTGCTCCGGCGCGAAGCGGGCGGGGTCGACCATGCTGAGGTCGAACGGCTGGTGGCCGTCCAGCAGCCAGGCGGCCAGCGCCTCGCCGACGCCGCCGCCGAAGGCGAGACCAGCGGAGTTCATGCCGGCGGCGATCCAGATGCCCGCCACGCTCGGCGCGGGGCCGAGCAGGAAGTTGGCGTCCGGGGTGAACGACTCGGGACCGTTGACGAAGCGCTCGAAGCCGACCTCCTCGAGGATCGGCAGGCGGTACTGGCCCGCGGCGAGCGGCGGGGCGAAGTGCTCCCAGTCGTCCTCGAGCAGCGCGAACGAGAACGGATGCGGGACGGGATCGACCTCCCACGCCTTGGTAACGGCCTGAAACGCGCCGAGGCGGATCTTGTCGTGCACGGTCAGGTAGTACGTGCAGCCGTCGGCGTCACGGGTGCACGGGTACATGTCGATGTCGCCGGGGATCGGATTCGAGTCGGCGTAGTGGTGCTCGACCGGGGCGAGCGGGACGTTGATGCCGTAGTTGCGGGCAAGATCGCGTGTCCACATCCCGCCGGCCAGGACGATCTGCTCGGCCTCGATGAGGTGCCCATCTTCGAGCTGCACACCGGTGGCACGGCCGTGCTCGATCCGCAGGCCGGAGACGCGGACGTGCTCGCAGATCGTGGCGCCGCGCATCTGCGCGCCCTTCGCAAGCGCACGGGCGACGCCGGCGGGCTCGACCTTGCCGTCCTCGGGGATGTACAGGCCGCCGACGAGATCGTCGCCGCGCTGGAACGGGAAGAGATCGATCGCCTCCCGCCGGCCGACCATCTCAACGTCGATGCCGAGATGCTGCGCCATTGCGCCGGTGCGGCGGTATTGGACCATGCGCTCTTCGCCCCGCGCCACGTAGAGCGTGCCGCACTGGCGCCAGTCGACCTTCTCCCCCGTCTCCGCCTCGAGGCCCGCGTAGAGCCGGGCCGAGGTGTCGCACATGCGGGCGAACGTGCTGCTCGCGCGCAGGCGCCCGACCATGCCGGCCGCATGCCACGTGGTGCCGCCACCCACCTCACTCTGCTCGAGCAGCACGACGTCCTGCTCACCCGCCTTGGCGAGGTGGTACGCGATCGAGCATCCGATCACGCCGCCGCCAATGATGACGATGCGCGCGCGGCTCGGTACAGTAGCGGTCATGGGGAAACCTGTCTGGACACGTACAAGGCAAGGTCGCAGACATGTCTAGTCATGTCAAGCGCCCCGATGATGCCCTCGTGCAGCGCGTGGCCACGCGCTATGGACAGGTGCGCGGAGATGTCCCTGCACACGTCCGGCTCGCCTCGGCCCTGCGCGACACGATCGCCAGCGGGGAGTTGCTGCCGGGCGACACGCTCCCCGGCGACGCGGCGCTGACGGAGGCGACGGGGCTGGCCCGCGGCACGGTGCGACAGGCCGTCGCGACGCTGCGCGCAGAGGGTCTCGTGCAGACACGGCAGGGCGCGCGCACCGCGGTCCTGCAGCGTCCGCGCCTGCAGCCGTTCTCCGAGCTGCTGTCCTTCACCGCCTGGGCGCGGCAGCAGGGGGCGACACCGGGAGCGCAGATGGTGGAGCTCGTGCGACGTCCCGTCGACCCAGCCGTGGCGCGAGAGCTGCGCATCGGCGAGCACGACCTCGTCTGGACGATGGTCCGCGTCCGCCTGCTCGACGGCGTACCGGTGATGGTCGAGCACGCGGCGTACCC
>CAJCBN010000416.1 GCA_903960645.1 uncultured Actinomycetes bacterium
GAGGATTCCGCCACGATCGCGGCCAACGTGCTCAATAGCCCGGCCCTGAAGCCGGGCGCAATCATCCTGCTGCACGACGGCTCGATGAATCGGCAGGTGACCGTCAACGCGCTGCCGAAGATTCTTGATGGGCTCGTGGCCCGCGGGCTCCGCTCCGTGACGGTGCCGGAGCTGCTGCGAGCTGGTCCGCCCTCGGTCGCCCAACCCGGCGACTACAAGCTCAGCGACTACGCCTCGAACTCGAACTAGAGGGCCATGCGCAGCCGCGCGGCCTGACCCTCGAGCTCCGCGAGGTCACCCTCGGCGTGGGGCCAGGGGAAGGCGAAGCCATCGCCGGCCACGCGGGGGATGACGTGCACGTGCAGATGGAAGACGGTCTGGCCGGCGTCCGGGCGCGCCAGCGACTGAAAGGTCACCCCGGTCGCCCCGAGCTGCTCGACCGCGGCACGGCCGACGCGCGCAGCCAGCTGCAGGCATGCCGCGAGATCCTCGTCGGTGGCCGTGAGGGCGTCGTCGGTATGGACCCGGGGGATGACCAGTGCATGCCCGGGCGCCGCGGGGAAGATGTCCATGAACGCGATCGCGCGATCGGTCTCGGCGATCCGGATCGCCGGAATCCGCTCCGCGACGATCCCGCAGAAGAGGCAGTCGGACATGCCGTGATGCTATCGAAGTGCCCCGGACGCCCCGCCCGACGCGGCCGCCCGCGGCCGGACGGAATCGCCGCGGCCGGGAATCCGACGAACGTGCCATCCGCCCGTGCTGGTTACCTACGGAGCGTGAGCGCGTTCTCCGATCCCCGTTGGTTCGATCGCGAGGCGGCCGTGGAACGGGAAGACGTCGTCTGTCGGGCGGTGCCGCAGGCCGACGGCGACTACCTCCGCGCGGCCGAGACGCAGTCGGGCGGGCACCTGTCCGTCGCCACGTTCCGAATCTGCGAAGGGCCGCTGACCGGCCACCATGCGGGCCTCCTGCTGTGGCCGCCGCGCAACGCCGCCGACCGTGAACGCGCACTCGGTGCCCTGGCGGACACCCCAGACGAGCGTCTCGAGGAGCGGCTGGCCGAGACCGCCGTGCGCTGCCGGGTCGAGACCTCGCCGTTCGGCGAGCTCGAGGTGCGCAAGGTGCTCGAGATCGCGCCCGCCTGCGAGCTGCCGCCGCCCGCGGGGCCCAATCCGCCGATCGTCCGCGAGGACGTGCTGCCCCCGCAGCCGCCCGAGGCACCGGCCACCCGAATCATGGTGCTGCGCGACGCCGAGCAGGTGCGTGAGGCCGTGGCGCAACTCGCCGAGCAGCCGGTCCTCGGGTTCGACATCGAGACCGCCTGCACCCGTCTGCCGCCGGATCAGCGCGAGGAGCGCGGCGCCTTCGATCCGTGGAACGGCACGGTTCGCCTCGTACAGATCGCAGCACCGCTGCCAGACGGCGGCGCGGTCGCCGTCGTGGTCGATTGCTGGGAGGTCGATCCGGCACCGCTCCTCCGCCTGCTCGGCGACGGTCGGCGCGTGCTCGCGCACAACGCCAAGTTCGAGCAGAGCTGGGTCAAGTACCGCTGGGACATCGAGCTCACCGACATCCTCGACACCTGCGCCTGGTGGACCGTCATCGCCGGCCACCTCGCCGCAGCGGACTTCGCGCACGGCCTCGAGGATGCGAAGCTCGTCACCCTCGCGGATCGCTTCCTGCACGCCGAGCTCGACAAGACCTTCCAGACCTCAGACTGGGCGCAGGAGGTGCTGTCTGCCGGGCAACTCGAATACGCCGGCGTCGATGCCGCCGTGCTGCTGCCCCTGGCCGACATCCTCGAGGAGCTTGGTGAGGAGCTTGGCTGCGCGGAGCAGGCCCGGCTGGCCTCGATGGCCGGCGGTCGGCGCGCTGCGATCGCCACGCACTACGCGGCGGGCCGCCACGACGATGAACGCCACGAGGCCCTGGCGATGGTTGCCAGCGCCGCCAGTACCGCCGACCTCGCCGCAGCGGGGGCGATCATGCGCCGGATGGTGCTGAGCGCCGCCTCGCGCGCGGCGGTGGCCGAGGCCTACAAGCTGCGTCGCTCCCAGCTCGCCGCCTGATCGGCACGGCGGTCCCAGGCGCCGGTGAAGAGCACCCAGGAGGCGAGCGCCGCCGCGCCGCCGAGCGCAATGGTGTGCCCGCGGGTGCCACGACGCGCGACCAGCACGGCGGCCGTCAGGCCGATGCCGGCGTGCACCGCGTAGAGGGCGTGCTCACGCGCACCCAACCGTCGTTCGGCACTCGGGACGGACAGCGGCCACCAGAGCCGCGGTACCGCGCGGTTGAGCGCATCGTGCAGCGCATTGACGCCGTCGTCGAGGCCGCTCAAGGGCCCCGATAGCCGGTCGGCGGGGGTGCGGGAGGGAGGTGCGTCGCGATCCATGGGCCTCATGGTACGGTTCCGCCTCGTGCGGTGAGCAACCCGCCCCTCCTTATGCCTCAGAAGACACTCTCCGCCAAGCCCGCCGACGTCGAACACGGTTGGTTCATCATCGATGCCGACGGCGAGGTGCTCGGGCGCCTGGCCACCCGCATCGCCGACGCGCTGCGCGGCAAGGGCAAGACGAACTTCACGCCGCATGTGAACACGGGCGATTACGTCGTCGTGATCAACTGCGAGCGCATCCGCGTCACCGGTAACAAGCTCGAGCAGAAGCGGTACTACCGCCACTCGGGCTATCCCGGCGGCCTGCGCGAGCGCACCCTCCAGGAGCAGCTCGATCGCAACCCGACCGAGGTCATCCGTCATGCCGTCAAGGGCATGCTCCCCAAGAACAAGCTCGGCGCGGCTCAGCTGACCATGCTGAAGATCTACGCCGGCTCCGACCATCCGCACGCGGCCCAGCAGCCGCAGCAGCTGCCGTAAGGCGAAGAGGGTAGACGATGAGCGACAAGGCCACGTATCAGGCGACCGGCAAGCGCAAGACCTCCGTTGCGCGCGTCACGCTGACCCCGGGCACCGGCGTCGTCACCTGCAACGGCCGCCCGGCCGAGCAGTACTTCGATCGCGGTCCGCTGCGCGCCATGGCGCTCAGCCCGCTCGTCGCCGTCGGCCTCGCCGATCGCTTCGACGTGCGCCTGCTGCTCCACGGCGGCGGCATCAGCGGCCAGGCCGGCGCGACGCGTCACGGCATTGCCCGTGCCCTCGTCGAGGCCGATCCGAACCTCCGCGGCGATCTCAAGCGGGCGGGCTACCTCGCCCGTGACGCCCGTGCTGTCGAGCGCAAGAAGGCTGGCCTCAAGAAGGCCCGCAAGCGCCCGCAGTTCTCGAAGCGCTAGGGAGCCCACTATGGCCCGTGCCTGGTTCGGCACCGATGGCATTCGTGGCGTGGCCAACGAGCGGCTCTCGCCAGAGCTTGCGTTGCGCGTTGGTCGTGCTGCGACCCGACGCCTGCGCGACTCGCATCCTGCACCCGTGGTCCTGATCGGACGCGACACGCGTCGTTCCGGCACGATGCTCGAGGATGCACTCGCAGCGGGCATCGCCTCGGCCGGTGGTCACGCCGTCCGGCTCGGGGTCCTGCCAACGCCAGCGGTGGCGTGGGGGGTGCTGCAACGTGGTGCCGCGGCGGGCATTGTGATCAGCGCGAGCCACAATCCCTATCCCGACAACGGCATCAAGCTGTTCGGCGCCGACGGCTACAAGCTCCTCGATGCCGAGGAAGAGGCCATTGAGGC
>CAJCBN010000417.1 GCA_903960645.1 uncultured Actinomycetes bacterium
CACCCGCGCCACCCGCGCTCTGCGTACCCACCCCGCCCGCGGTATAGCCCGACCACAAGCCACCCGTACCACCCGCCGACTGCGACCCACCAGTACCACCCGGATTGCCCACACTCGTCGTGGTCCCGGCACCACCCGTCAAGCCACCACCCGCACCACCCAATCCGAACGATCCGGCACCGCCACCACCACCCGCCACCAGCACGCGATTCGCCACCGCCGCACCACCCACACGAATATCCGTCGCACCACCACCACCGCCACCGGTACCAGCACCCGCACCACCACCATTCCAACCAGCCGTCGTCGTCGCACCCGCACAACCCACATAAAGATTTAGAGTCGAACCAGCGGTGACGGGCACGACTCCCTGCGTGCGACCACCAAGCCCTCCCACCAACGAAATGGTCGAGTCGACGCCAGCCGCACCGATGGCATCGACCTGCATAAAACTCACGCCACTGGGGACAGTCCAGCTTTGGGCAGCGCGCGTACACCCGAAGACCGCAACAGTCTGGAACGCCGGCGCGGCCTTGGCCTCCGCCGACTTCGGCGTCTCGTTCCCCGCGTTGTCGACGATGGAAATGCGGTAGTAGTAGGTCGTGCCAAGCGTGAGGCCAGGATGCCGGAAAGACGTGAAACCAAACGGCACCGTGCCGACGACGACCGACGGGTTCGGCGACGTACCGCCGTACACCTTGTAAAACGCGGCGTTGGCAATGGTCGCGGGATCCCAGCCGACGATGTTGTAGCCCTGCCAGCCCGACGCGACGACGCCGGTCACAAACGTCGTTGTCGGATAGGTCAGTGCGAGATAGCCGCCCGCGTTTGCGGGTACCTGGAAGGAGCGGCCAACCGACAGGGAGTTGGGCGTGCCCGCGGCGGGCAGCGTCAGCGTGGCGTTGGCGGCAGCAGAATCCTTGATCGAGCCGCCGTTGAGTGCCAGCGCTGTCGTGCTCGCGACGTCGATCCACGAGGCACTGTCGTCGTTACGGATTGTGTAGGTGAACGTGAGTGCCGTCGTGCCCGTGCCAGTCGAGTAGGTCGCATCGGCCTGCCGCGCGCCAATCTGCAGCTTGAGCAGCGGGCTGCCGGTGACGGTGACAGGCTTGGTGAAGTTGACGCGCACGGATAGCGTGGACCCCGCAACCACGACACCCGACGGCACGAATGAGCTGACGTTCGTGACGCTCGCAGCCACACCCGAAGCAGTCGGCTTCGCCGAGCCATCCACCGTGGGCCCCGACTCGACGGTGCGGCCACTCTGCGTGTAGACCGCAGTGACGCGATAGAAGTAGGTCGTGCCATTGACGGCCGTCGCATCGGTATAGGTCGTCGTGCCGGCCGCGACGAGCGTGCCGAGCTGCGTGGTGGGGCTCGGCGTCGTGCCGCGATACACCTTGTAACCCGTCAGGCCATTGACAGGGCTCGCGGTCCACGAGAGCGCCACGCTGGCATTGCCCGGCGTGACACCAAGCCCTGTCGGTGCTCCCGCATCTGCCGGCGCGGTGTAGGCCTGTGTATGAGTGACGTCGTAGGCAGTCGGCGTTGCGTACGACGAGCCGCCACCGCCGGCCGTATACGAACCGCCGCCACCGCCGTAGTAGCCGCCACCACCGCCACCACCATCACTCGTTGAGAGCGCCGCACCACCCGCACCCAACGTACCCGCCGAACCATTGGTCTGCCCCGACCATGCGCCGCCCGCGCCACCCACAGCCTGCGACCCGCCAAACCCGCCGTAAAACGCAGCACCCGTCGTCGTCGACAGGCCCTGACCACCCGTCAACCCACCACCGGCACCACCATTTCCACGCCCAGCACCACCGCCACCACCCGCAACCCAGACCCGCGACGCACGACTCGTAGCGTCATTCCAGACGCCCGCCACCGTCCGCAGATCCGTCGCACCACCACCAACACCGCCGGTGCTGTACGCAGCCCCACCACCGTTCCAACCCGCGGCAGCCGAAGAGCCGATCTGTGTATCACCGCAGCCAACATCGGCCTGCAACACCTGGCTCGCGGTCACCGGCAGGATGCCCTGCACCCGTCCACCAGTACCGCCAACCGACGTGCTCGATGCGCCACCACGCGCACCGTACGCATCGACACCGAGAGCCGTGACCCCGGCGGGCACCGTGAAACTCTGCACGGCACCCGTGCATGAGTAACGCGTGGTTGTCGTCCACGTTGGCGTCGCCGTTACCTCGGCCGACTTCGGCGTCTCGTTACCCACCGTGTCGACAACGCTGACCTTGTAGTAGTAGGCCGTGCCGATCGCCAGGCCCTCGTGGCGGAAGCTGTTGGTCCCGATCGGTGCCGTTCCGATCAGCGTGGTGGGGTTCATGGTCGTGCCGCCATACACCTTGTAGTAGGCCGCGCCGGCGATGTCCGTCTGTGTCCAGCCAACAACGTTGTAGCCCTGCCAACCCGAGGCGGTGACGCCCGTGACGTACGTCGACGTCGGGTACGTCAGCTGCACGTAGCCACCGGCGTTGGCCGGCACCGTGAAGGCCCGCACGATCGAGAGCGATGTGCTCGAGCCGGTTACCGGCAGCGTGTTGATCGCATTGATGGCGGCATTCGCCGTGTCCTTGATGGTGCCGCCGTTGAGCGCCAGCGCGCTGGCGCCCGTGACGTCGATCCACGAAGCGGCGTCGTTGTCGGCAATCGTGTAGTTGAAGCGCAGTGACGTCGTGCCCGAGCCGGCGCTGTAGGCCGCCGTCACCTGGCGCTGGCCCACCTGCAGCCCCAGCGTCGGCGCGCCGGTGACGGTGACGGGACGCGTGTAGTTGACGCGCACCGTCAGCGTCGCGCCCGCCACCAAGAGCCCCGACGGCTGCGGCGAGCTGAGGCCGGCCACCGTCGGCGTCGTCGCGCCGGTCTGTGCAGTCGTGTCAGCGCTCGGGAGCGACTCTCCGGCGGCCGTGATGGCCGTGACGCGATAGAAGTAGGTCGTGCCGCTCGTTACGGCAGTGTCGGTATAGGTGGTCGTGCCAGCCGGGATGAGTGCGCCGACCTGCGTCGTCGGGTTGGGCACGGTGCCGCGATAGACCTTGTAGCCCGTCTGCCCGGCCGCGGTGCCCGCCGTCCAGGTGACGACGATCTGGCTGGCACCCGGCGCCGCGAGGGGCACCGTCTGCGTTGCGTCATCCAGCGGCGTGGCGTAGCCCTGCGTGTGCGTTACATCAAAGGCAGTCGGCGTCGTGTACGACGAGCCGCCGCCAGCGCCGGTATGCGAACCGCCGCCACCACCCCAGTAGCCACCACCGCCGCCACCACTATTGAGACCCCCAGCGGCACCCGCGCCACCCGCGCTCTGCGTACCCACCCCGCCCGCGCTATAGCCCGACCACGTGCCACCCGCACCACCCGCCGACTGCGACCCACCCAACCCACCCGTCCCCGACCCGTTCGTCGTCGTCCCCGCACCACCCGTCAACCCACCACCCGCACCACCAGCTCCGTAAGCACCGGAACCACCACCGCCACCCGCCACCCAGATCCGATTCGACAACGGATACGTCGCCGGCGACCCCGTCGGCGTCCGCAAATCCGAGGCACCGCCACCACCATTACCCGTACCAGCCCCTGCACCACCCCCATTGAAGCCACCCGCCGTCGTTCCTGTCGAGCAGCCAACGTTGACCTGCAGAATCTGACCCGGCGTTACCGCGATGCCGCCTTGCACGCGACCACCGCGACCGCCGTCCAAGATCCCCGCTGCACTGCCCCGCGCACCGACCGCATCGACCTGCAGCGCGGTAATGCCACCCGGGACAGTGAAGGTCTGCGCCGCATTCGTGCAGGAATAGGCGACGGACTTCGTCCAGCCCGGTGTCACCGAGACCTGGGTGCCGAGCGACTCACCCGAGGGGCCGACAGCGACGACCTTGTAGTAGTACGGCGTGCCGATCGTCAGGCCGCTGTGCTTCCACACCGCCGTCGAGGCGCCACTCAGCGAGACCGAATTCGTCAGGCCCGCGCCGCCCGTGAGCCCCCAGTAGATCTTCCAGCCGGTAATCGACGCGGTATCGGCCGGCGGCGCCCACGTGAGCACGTTGTAGCCCTGGAAGCCCGCTGCGCTGACACTCTGGGCCGGGTTCTGCAGGTACTGGATCGTCGCGGCCTTGGTGTCGTTCGGTCCCAACCCAGGCCCGATCATGCCGTCACTGTCTGCGATTGAATTTGCTGTGAGATCGAGGACGATCGACCCGTCGGTGGGTGACGTACCCGTAATCGCGACGGTGAATTGCGTGTTGTTGGTGCCAGTGACCGCCGTCACGCTCGAAACAGTCCAGCCCGTCGACGTGCCGGTGAGCACGAAGTCCGCGGTGGAGAGCGTGGCCGGATTGACCGGGCGGTTGAACGACACCGTGTACGTGCCGGTGGTCTGGTAGAGCGTCGATGGCGGCGTGATGTACGCGAGCTCGCCCGGCGGACTCTGGACGACAGAGGGGAACTGCGTCGTGGTGCCCGCCGTCACCGTTGCAGGGGTGAGCGCGGCCAACGCGCCGCTGGCGATGGAGTACTGGTGCACGCTCGTAGCGCTGTAGCTGCCCGCGTACAAGTTGGTGCCGTCCGGCGTGATCGCAACGCCCATGGCAGCGACCGCCGCGGCGACACCGGCCGGCGTCTTCGCCGCCAGGGTGCCAGAACCGCCGATCGTGTACTGCAGCACCTGCGCTGACGTGTTGAGTGTCGCGTACAACGCGGTGCCAGTGCTATCGATGGCGAGCGCCCTGGGGGCAGTCGCCGCGCCCGTCGTGATCGAGGCTGGTGACAGCGCGGAGAGCTGGCCACCGGCGGCGACGGAGTACTGGTAGATCGCGTTGCTGCCCAACGAGGCGACGTATGCGTACCCACCGCCCGGCGCAATCGCGACATCCGCTGACGTGGTACCTGCCGCCACCGACGCCGGCGACAGTGCCGTCAACGCACCGCTTGCACCCACCGCGTACTGGTAGACCTTGCCATCCGCTTCGCTGACCGCGTAGACATTTCCGCTGTTCGGCGAGACCGTAATGCCCTGCATTGATGCGCCTGACGCCACCGTCGCGGGTGTCAGCGCAGTCAGCGCACCCGTGGCGCCGACGGCGTACTGGTAGATGCACGAGCAGGTGTATCCCGTGGCGTAGAGGAAGCGGCCGTTCGGCGCGATCGCAAGCTTGTACACCGCGCTCGCCGTCACGGTCGCTGGCGCCAGCGGAGTCAGCTGGCCACCCTGCCCGGCACTGAACTGCGAGATCGCGCTGCCGTTGTAGCTTGTCACGTAGACATACCGGCCATCCGGCGAGACGACCGATTGGCGCGGGCTGGCAGCGACAGAGACCGTCGCAGACGCTGCGGGGCTGATCGGCGTCAGCTGCCCACTCGCCAGTCGGTTGAAGACCGAGATGGTGTTGGCACCCGCGTTCTGCGTGTACACCACGAGCGACGGCAGGATGTACGCCGAGGCGGCCGTGCTGGTCGAATACCCCGTCGCCGAGCCGTACGCGTTCGTGGCGGTGACGGCGACGCGCACGTACCTACCGACATCGACGGCCGCCACCTTGTACGACGCCGTCGCGTTGCCGTCGCCGGTTGCGCTCGTCCAGCCCGTCGACCCGTCAGCGGAGACCTGCCACTGGTACGCGTAGGTGCTCGTCGGCACCTGTGGCCAGGTGCCGGTCGTGGTGGTCAGGGTGTTGGCGCCACGCAGCGTGCCGGAGACGACAGGTGCGACGGTGTTGACCGGCACGCCGAACGGCGTCGAGGTACCGATCAGGCGCGCCGACTGGTTGCCCGCCGGATCGCTGCCGGCTCCGAGCACCAGCGTTGGGATCAGCGTGCCCGCCGGTGCACCGCCCGCCGTGGCGTTGGCCAGCGTGAAGACGTACGGCCCGGCACCAGAGCCCGTGACCGACGAGACGGTCCAGCCCGTGCTGGTGCCGCCCAGCGTCAGCTTGGCAGCGGTTACGCCCGTCACGGACTCGGAGAAGCTCGCGGTGTACGTGGCCGCAGCGCGCGTGCTCGACGTGAGCGCCAACGACGTGACCGTCGGTGCAGTCGTGTCGACCGTCGTCGTCGCCGACTCCGCCATCGTCGGGCCCGTCGCCGACAGTGCGTCAATGACCGAGCCCACGGCGAGCGTCACCGTCACAGCGCCCTGGGATCCCGTGGCACCCGTCGGCGCGACCGTCAGCGTGTACGGACCGGTACCAGAGCCCGTCAGCCCCGTGATGTCCCAGCCCGAGGCGCCGCTGAGCGAGAAGTCGCTGGCGGTCAGACCGGTCACCGGCTCGGTGAACGAGATGGTGTACGTGATCGGCGCAGAGGCTGATGCGACGTTGGCGGCGGTCGGCGTCAGGCCGGCGACCACGGGGCGCGTCTGCACATAGGCCGGCGAATAGAGATTGGACGAGCCATGCGCCGCGGAGGCTGGCGAGAGCGCCGACAGCGCCCCGCTCGAGACGGCGAATTGCGAGACCGCTCCTGAAGCACTCGAGCCGATTGCGTAGAGATAGCCGCCGCCGGGTCGGATCAGCAGATCGGACACCGTCGCTGCCGGCGCTACCGTCGCCAGTGCCGTCAGCGCACCGGTGGAGCCATTGATCGAGTACTGCCCGATCGTCGCTGCACTCCACGAGCCGACGTACAGCCGTGTGCTGTCGGCGTTGGCTACCAGCCCGAACGCCCCGCCGAGCGAGAGCGATGCGTTCGGCGCGGCCAGCGCCGTCAGCAGGCCGGTCGCCGCGTCGATGGAGTAGGAACGGATCTGACCGCTCGTGTAGCCCGTCGCGTACAGCCACTTGCCGTCGGGCGTGACGACCGTCTGGACTGCGTCTGTCGCCGTCGCGATCGTGGTGGGCGTCAGCGGCGTGAGCGCGCCGGTCGTGGCATCGACGGCAAACTGCGAGATCGTGCCGGGCGTACGGTTAGCGACGTAGGCACGCGTACCGGCCGGGTTGAACGAGATGTAGAGCGGCCCTGCGCCCGTCGTCGCGGTCAACGCCGGCAGCGCTGTCAACTGGCCGTTGGCGCCGATTGCGTACTGGTAGATCTTGGCGTCGTCGCGGCTAACGGCGTAAAGAAAACGCCCGTCCTGGGAAACCTCAAGCTCCCAGAGATAGGTGACGCCGGGCGCGACGCTCGCGGGCGTGAGCGCCGTCAGGCCACCGGCTGAGCCAATGGCGTACTTGAAGATTGTCGTCGCGGTCGCGGCGTAGAGGTAGCGCCCGTTCTTCGAAACGGCAACCGAGCGTGGCGCAGCCAGCCCAGTGGTCGAGACCGTGGGTGTCAATTGCCCGTTCGCACCGACCGCAAACCCGGTGATACCGACCACGCCCGCCGTCGCGCTGATCGCCGGGACGTAGAGCATGTCGGGGCGCGTCACGACAGTCGTCGATACCGATGAGGCAACGGCTGAGGCGCCGAACCCGTTGGACGCCGTGACGTTGCAGCGCATGAACTTCATCACGTCCGCGGCATTGACGACATACGACGCCGTGGCAG
>CAJCBN010000418.1 GCA_903960645.1 uncultured Actinomycetes bacterium
ACGACCGGCGGGATGACGGTGGTAACCCCGCCGCGCGCAGCGGCGATGGTGCCCGAGCCAAGGTCGTCGGCGGGGACGCCCGTACCGCGCGGCGCGCCGATCGGCGCGAGCGCGTCGATCGCACCCGGCAGCGCCGTCAGCCCGCCCGCATCGAGTTCCTCGAACTCCTCGCCCTCCGCGGGCACATGGTCGAGCGCAGGACCGCGCTCGGCGATCACGCCATCGCGGATCAGCAGATCACCCGTCTCCCCCGTCGCGGAGTCGCCGAAGACCAGGTTGCGCAGAAGGAGCGTCGCCATGCCCGGAACGGTACCGGCATTGCGCCGACGGCGACGCGCGGCACCTCGAGGTGTGCGTATTCGCACGTTTCGCCACGTGTGCGCGGGATCGCAAGGTTTGACAGTCCGTCCTCCTCCGCCTATAACCTCTGTTCACCGGTGGGTTCCAGAACAACGGAGCCCGCCGTAGAGGAGACAGTGTGATCGGAGTCCGATCACAGAGACCACAGGGGGAACGGATGAGCAGTTCGGAATCCGACGACATGCGCCGCATGAATCGTCGCCAGTTCGTCAGGAACGCAGGCATCGCCGGCGTCGGCCTGACCGCAATGGGTGCGCTTGCCGCGTGTGGTGGCAGCGACTCCGGTTCGTCGTCCAGCGCGAGCAGCGACACCGCTGCCGCAGCCTCGACCGCTGACGTCGCTCCTTACCAGGGCACGCTCAAGGTCGTCGGCCTCGGCGTCGACCTGATCGACCCGATCAAGGCTGCCTTCGAGAAGGCCACGCCTGGTGTCACGCTTGAGTTCACCGTCAAGTCGACGCCTGAGTGCACGCAGATCGCACTCACCCAGCCCGACTCGCTCGACATCCTGTCGGGCTACTACCAGCAGATCGATCAGGTCTGGCCGTCGGGCAACTTCATGGCCATTCCGACCTCGGCCATGACGCGCTACTCCGAGATTTCGCCCCTGATCACCAAGGGCGCTCTCATCGAGGGTGGCGGCAACGTTGGCCAGGGCGACGCCCCGTTCCGCAAGCTTTACGCGACGTCGGACACGGAGGTCAGCGAATCCGAGACGGACTTCATTACCTTCATCCCGGGCAACAACAACGCCGACTCGTTCGGCTACAACGTGGAAGAGCTCGGCGAGCAGGACTCGTGGGCCATCCTCGTGGATCCTCAGCTGAAGGGCAAGGTTGCCCTGATCGACGATCCGACGATCGGTCTGATGGATGCCGCGATGGCGGTTGAGGCCAATGGCGACATGACGTTTGTCGACAAGGGCAACATGACGAAGGCCGAGATCGACGAGCTCATGTCGATTCTGATCAGCCTCAAGAAGGCTGGCCAGTTCCGCGGCTTCTGGGCGACGTTCGACGAGTCCGTCAACTTCATGTCCTCCGGCGAGGTCCTCGTCGAGTCCATGTGGTCGCCGGCCGTCTCGCTCCTCCAGGCGCAGGCATTCCCGGTGCGGTACGCCGCTCCCAAGGAGGGCTATCGCGGCTGGGGTGGCGGCAACATGATCGCCAAGCACGTCGAGAAGGATCCCTCCAAGCTGGCGGCCGCTCTGGCCTACGCCAACTGGTGGAACACCGCTGAGCCGGCCGGCATCATGGCCGCTCAGGGCTACTACAACGGTGTCTTCCAGGCATCGGTGGACGGGCTCAACCTGCTCAACCCCGACAACGGTGCCGACTACGTCGGCTACTACCTCGAGGGTGCGCCGGCAACCGGCACGCTGAACGATCCGTTCGGCCAGCCCAGCATCAAGGCAGGAGACACCCGCGACGGTGGCTCCTACGAGGAGCGCTGCGGTAACTTCAACACGTGGAACAGCTACATGACCGAGGCTGACTACGTGAACCAGAAGTGGCAGGAGTTCAAGAGCGCCTAAGGCGTTCGTTCTGCCAGTGGTACCCGGAGGGGGCGACTTCGGTCGCCCCCTCCGCTGCTAGTCATTTGTATTAACGAGAGGCGGGGAACAGGGTGAGCAACACAGGTCTCGTGCTGAAGGACGTGTACCGGATCTTTCCGGGCAACGTCACTGCAGTTTCGGATGTAAACCTCGAGATCAGCAACGGCGAGTACATCGTCTTCCTCGGCCCTTCGGGCTGCGGCAAGACGACGACGCTGCGCATGATCGGTGGCCACGACGATCCGTCGAGCGGCACGATCACCATCGACGGTGAGCTCCTCAACGGCGTCAACCCCGCGAAGCGCCCGATCACCACGGTGTTCCAGCACTACGCGCTGTTCCCGCACAAGTCGGTGCTCCAGAACGTCGAGTTCGGTCTGAAGATGCAGGGCGTCGACAAGACAGCCCGCGAGGAGCAGGCCAAGGCGGCCATCGATCTCGTCGGCCTGAGCGCGATGATGGATCGCAAGCCGCGTGAGCTCTCCGGCGGTCAGCAGCAGCGCGTCGCCCTCGCCCGCGTCCTCGTGACGCGCCCGAAGGCGATCCTGCTCGACGAGCCGCTCGGCGGCCTCGATCGTCTCCTGCAGATGAAGATGCGCGTCGAGCTGCGCGCCCTCCAACGCGAGCTCGGCATCACGTTCATCCACGTGACGCACAATCAGGAAGAGGCCCTCTCGATGGCCGACCGCATCGTCGTCATGGGCGACGCCATCGTCCAGCAGGTCGGTACGCCTGAGCACCTTGCCCGCCACCCGCGCAACGAGTTCGTCGCCAAGTTCATGGGCGACAACAACGTTCTCCACGGCAAGATCTCTGCCGCCTCCGGCGGCGTCGTCACCATCGACACGCCCTACGGCAAGGTCGAGGCCGACGGCACCGGTACGGTCGGCGAAGAAGGCGCCATCTCCGTGCGCGCCAGCGTCGTGAAGATCTCCACCGACGCGGTGCCGAGCATCAACGGCGTCAAGGTTCGGCTCGACTTCGCCGAGTACCTCGGCGACTCGGTCAAGCTCCACATGGATCTCGACGGCAAGCCGTTCATGGCGAAGGTGCACGAGGACCGGTACGCGGAGATCCGCGCCTACGAGGGCAAGGACGTCACCGCCACCTGGGCACGCGAGGATGGTCATCTCCTTGAGCAGTAACGGGGATCACCACGCGCTCGACGAGGCGCGGGCGGAGGTAGCGGAGGCCGAGTCGCTCGGCTCTCCCGAGGTCGCCCTCGCCGTGCACGCGACGAGCGGGCCCGCCCGTTCGCCGCTCGCTACGCTCGCCTGGATCGCACCGGGCAGCATCTGGCTCATCCTGTTCCTGATCGCCCCGCTGCTGATGATCGTGCTCGTCTCGCTCTGGCAGCGGACCCCGGTCGGGTTCGAACCGTTCTCGTTCACGTTCGAGGCGTACACGCGGATCTTCGACACCCCCGTGTACCTGAACACCCTCCGCGACACGATCATCCGCGCGATCATCGTGACCGGACTGTGCATCCTGATCGGCTATCCGATCGCGTTCTTCCTGGCGCGCTGCGTCAAGACCATCAAGTTCCAGATCGCGTTGTTCATCGTCGTGCTCGCCCCGTTCTGGGTCGCGTACGTCGTGCGGATCATCGCGTGGCTGCCCGTGCTCGGTCGGCAGGGAGTGATCAACTACTTCCTCGTCGACGTGATCAATGTCGTCGACGAGCCGATCTCGGCGCTGTTCTACTCGACGTTCGCGATCACGCTCGCGCTCGTGCAGCTGTACGTGCTCTTCATGGTCACGCCGATCTTCTTCCAGCTCGCAACGCTGGACAATGCGGCGATCGAGGCAGCACGTGATCTCGGAGCGAATCCGGGCAAGGTCTTCCGGGAGGTCATCTTCCCGCTGTCTCTGCCCGGTGTCCTGATCGGCTGCATCTTCGTCTTCGTCCTCGTCATGGGCGAATTCGCGACGGTGCGGATCATCGGCGGCGGCACGATCCAGTCCGTCGGCACGCTGGTCAACGACTACTACACCATCCCCGATCTGCCGGCTGCCGCAGCGGCGGCGACGATCCTCGTCGCGGTGATGACAGTAGGCGTGGCGATCCTGCTCCGGTTCTCCAAGATTCGCGAGGTCGTGTGATGAGTCTGCTCTGGTACCTCATCGCGATCGTGATCCTGGCGATCCCGTTCGCGGCCATGGTGTTCCTTCCCATCAACAGGTCGAAGCCGATCCTCCTGGTTTCCTTCCTGATCTTCATCGTGTTCATGTACGGACCGATGCTGACGATGGGCGTGCTCTCGTTCCAGGGTCCGTTCGGCAGCATGACGCTGCCGGCCAAGGATCTCGGCTCGCTGCATTGGTTCACCGAGCTCCGCTCCGACTCCAGCCTGATGGTCGGCGTCCGCGACGGCATCAGCAAGTCCCTGTGGATCTCCCTGGTGGTCGCCGCGATCACGGCGCTCCTGTCGCTCACCCTGGGCATGGCGTTCCGGCGCCAGTTCCGCGGCGGCGGCATCCTGTTCTACGCGATCCTGCTCAGCCTGATGACGCCGGGGCTCCTGCTCTCCCTCGGCCTCTCGTTCCTGCTGTACTACATCGGGTTCGACAAGGGACAGGGCATCCTCGGTTACGTGCCGATCATCGGCGTGCAGGCCGTCTGGGCGCTGCCCTTCGGCTTCCTCGTGATGATGTCGGTGTTCAACCGGTATGACGCCCGTGCGGAAGAGGCGGCACGCGACCTGGGAGCGACGAGTATCACGACGTTCCGCGAGGTCACCCTGCCGCTGATCTGGACCGGCGTCTTCGGTGCCGGCCTGTTCGGCTTCACACTCGCGCTCAATGAGTTCGAGCGCACGTTCCTGATCTCGGGGGCCATCAACACGCTCCCGCTGAAGCTCTACATCATCACCTCGTCCTCGGTGCTCCGCCCGTACGTGTACTCGCTGGGCGTCGTGACGATCCTGATCTCGTTCCTCCTGATCGCAGTCTTCCTGATCGTGTCGGCACTGACCGGCCGCAAGAAGGACCTCGCGATCGAAGAGGACGACGGTGGCAGCATGGACGCCTCTGCGCTCCAGGCCGCTCCGTCCGGCGACTGAGTCGCGATCACGAGGCCCCGTCCCGGCACCAGCCGGGACGGGGCCTTTTTCGTTGGGGGACCGCCCCATCTGCGTGACCCTTGATCGCGCCACCTAGACTCCCCGCATGACCCCCACCCGCACCGGCGGCTGCCTCTGCGGCGGCGTCCGCTACACCGCGCCTGAGCCCCTCCGTCCGATCAACACCTGCCATTGCCGCGAGTGCCGCCAGATGGCGGGCGGCCCCTCGTCGTTCACGGCGTGCGACGCCGCTGGCTTCGCGTTCGAGCAGGGCCAGGACCTTGTGCACTGGTTTGCCGGCCCCACGAGCGCCACGGGCGGCGAGCGCGGCTTTTGCTCGACCTGCGGCACATATCTGCTGTTCCGGATCTCTGAGGATCCGCTGCTCTACTTCAGCTCCACCACGCTCGATGACGAGACGGGGCTCCGCGTCGAGGCGCATATCTTCTGGGACAGCCGCGCGCCGTGGGAGCAGCCAGACGGCCTGCCGACGATCGATGGCTACGGCGACGAGGGGCTGGCGACGATCTACGAGTAGGTGACGGTGGGGACGAGGCGCAGGCGCCCCGCCCCCACTGCCCTATCGGGTCACCGCAGCGGCGACCGGACCGATACCGCCGTCGGCGATGTCGTTCACAGCCGCGATGATCGCGTCCATCTGGGCGTCGTCAAAGACGCTCGAGGCGAGCGAGCGGAACTTCGCGCACATGCCGTCGTAGCCGAGCTTGTTCTCGGGATCGCCCTTGGCGTGCTCGAGCGATGCCGTCAGCGTGCGACCGTCGGTCGTCGTGATCGTCATGTCGCACGGCCAGAGGTCCGGGTACTTCGCGTCGAACTCGGGCTTGACGACTGCGATCGTCTTCGCTGCCACCGCGAGCACACCCGCATCGCCGAGTGCCTCAGGAGCGTACTCGTCGAGCGAGGCCTGCCCCTTGGCGATGCCAAGGCCGACGGCGTACGGCAGCGAGAACTGTGCATCCACGTCGTTCGTCGGACGGATCTTGCGGTCGCGCGGCTCCACGACGATGCCGATGGCCGCGGTCACCACGCCGACCTCGATCGACGCGATGTCGTCGGGGCCGATGCCGTGCTCGTCCCGCAGGCGAATCGCGAGATCGATCGGCCCCTGGTTGTAGCGGCAGCAGGCGTGCGGCTTGACGCTGGTGATCGACAGCTCGAACGGCTGACCAAGACCCTGTGTGAGCCGGGCCAGGTTCTCCTCCGAGCCGTAGCCACGCAGCAGGCCGTCACGGCCGTCGAACGGCAGCGAGGGGCCGGTGAAGCCGTTCTTGGCAAGGTGTGCGGCGATGTAGCCGGCATGGCTCGACCAGCCCGGATGCAGGCGCTTCGTCCACGCACCCTCCGACAGGAACTCCGTGCGTCCCGAGGCCTGACTCGCGGCGATGCCGAAGGCGTGCGCGAGTTGCTCCTCGTTCAGGCCGATCAGCTTGCCAACCGTTGCAGCCGTCGAGAAGGCCCCGACGATCGCCGTCGGGTGGAAGCCCTTGGCGTAGACCTCTTTCGCCGTCAGCGCGCGTCCGAGGCGGCAGGCCACCTCGTAGCCCGCCACGATCGCAGCGATCGTCTCGCGCCCGGACGAGCCCTCAACCTCTGCCGCCGCCATGGCGCCAGGGATGACGACCACGGCCGGATGCAGCGACGACGCGGAGTGCGTGTCGTCGAGCTCGACGGAGTGCGCAGCGATCGAGTTCGTGAAGACCGCCCACTCGGGGCGCGCAGGCGCCTTGCCGACGACGGCCGTCAGGACCGCGCCGGAATCGGCACCCAGCGAGGCGAGCGTCGCATCGACGCTCGGCATGTTCTCCATCACACCACCACGAGCGGCCGTGCCAAGGTGATCGAGGATCAGCTCTCGGCAGTAGGCCTCCGTGTCTGGATCGATGTCCTCGTACTTCAGGTCGAGGACCCAGCGTGCGAGGTCTCGTGCGATCACGGAACCACCACGATCTTGCCGAAGTGGCCGCGGCTCTCGAGGCGCTCGAAGGCCTTGCGGATGTCCTCCAGCGGCACCTCGGTGTCGACGAGCGGCTTCAGCTTGCCGTCGGCGACCATCTGCATGACCATCTGGTACTCGCTCTTGGTGTACGTGAATGAGCCGATGATCTGCCACTGCATACGGAACAGCGGGATCATGTCGACCGGCACGACCTCGCCGGAGTGGCCGCCACACGTGACGAGGCGACCATCCTTGCCGAGCGAGTGCAGGCCGGCGGTGAAGAGATCGCCACCCACGTGCTCGTACGTCAGGTGCGCACCGGCACCGTCGGTGATGCGCATGACCTCTTCGACGATGTCCTGCTTCGTGTAGTTGATGCCGTGGTGCATGCCGAACTTGGCCGCAGCCTCGAGCTTGTCGTCACCCGACGACGTGCCGATGATGCGGGCACCGCTCATGGCGGCGAGCTGCACAGCGGCCGAGCCAATGCCCGAGCCGACCGAGTTGATCAGCACCGTCTCGCCGATCGCCAGGCGACCGCGCGTGAAGAGCATGTGGAATGCCGTGCCGAACGCGATCTGCGTCGCAGCAGCGTCCGCGTAGGACAGCCCGTCGGGGATGCGCACGAGGTGGCTCTCCGGGATCGCGCTGTACTCGGCGTAGCCGCCGGGACGCGTGATGCCGATGAAGTCATTCGCGGCAAGGTTCTCGCGGCCGGTGCGGGCGTAGATGTTGTTGAGATCGATGCCCATCAGGTAGGGGGCAACGCGATCGCCAACCTTCCACTCGTCGGAGACGGCAGATCCAACCTCGACGATCTCGCCGGCCAGCTCCAGGCCGAAGACGCCGCCCGGATCGACCGGGAAGCGCGAGATGCCCTCGCGGAAATCGACGTCGAGGTGGTTGAGCGCGCACGCTCCCACCTTGATCAGCACCTCGTTGGGTGCGGGCTTCGGGGTCTCGATGTCCTCGACGACGATCTTGTCGATCCCACCGAACTCATGAAACAGCGCTGCTCGCATTGCTCTCTCCTCCGTCTCGCAGTGGGAGAAGTATCGCGGCCG
>CAJCBN010000419.1 GCA_903960645.1 uncultured Actinomycetes bacterium
CGTGCCGACCAAGTGGAAGGAGGGCGCGATTGCCCTCGGCTGCGACGAGTGGCGCATGACCCGCCGCGTCTCGCTCCGCGCCATCCGCCCCGCGCTCGTGGCAGGCACGACGCTGGCGATGGGCCGTGCCGTCGGCGAGGCGATCGCCCTGTCCATGGCGACCGGCTCGATCGGCTTCATCCCGAACCCGCTGGACGGCTACTTCTTCTTCCTCGAGCCGGTGCGCACGATGGCCTCGTCGATCGTCGACTACTCCGAGGGCTTCGAGTCGCCCGAGCTGAAGGCCAACCTGTTCGCCTTCGGCGTGATCCTGCTGATCATGACCGCGACGCTCACGATCGGCGCCAAAGTCGCCTCGCGCTCAGCTGAACGCCGTCTGGGTGGGGGTCAGTAATGCCCACGCGCCTCTCCGACCGCGGCGGCGTGGCAGCCGCGTACGCCGCCGGCGGCGTGCTCGTGATCGCCGTCACAGTGATCATGGCGTGGCTGGTCTGGCAGGGAATCAGCACGATCTCGTGGGACTTCTTGACCACCGGTCCCGCCCCGGGCTCACTCGAGCAGGGCGTGGCGGGCGGCATCCTTCCGGCCCTGGTCGGCACGCTCATCGTGATTGTCTTCGGCATGCTGGTGGCGATCCCACTCGGACTCGGTGTCGCGATCTTCCTGACCGAGTACCGCCAGCCCAACTGGCTGGCCAAGGGCACCGACACGGCGATCGACCTGATCTTCGGCGTGCCGTCGGTGGTCTTCGCCCTGTTCGGCCTGGCGATCTTCTCACAGGGCTGGCTGTCGTGGCTGTCGAACCCCGTCGGTGACGCAGGGATGGCGACCGCCCAATCGTTCTTCTGCGCCTCGCTGATGATGGCGCTGATCGGTCTGCCCCCGGTCGTGCGCTCGAGCCAGGCCGCGATCCTCGGTGTGCCCAACCAGCAGCGCGAGGCGTCCTACTCGCTCGGCAAGGGCCGGCTGACCACGATCCGCCGGATCGTGGTGCCCGGCGCACGACCCGGCATCGCCACCGGCATCGTGCTTGGCATCGGCCGCATCGCCGGAGACACCGCGATCGTCTGGATCCTGCTCGGCGGCGCCGTCCTGCAGTCGCCGCCCGACGGCTGGTACCTGCCGTGGAACCTCGTCGACTTCCTGCGCAGCGAGGGCTCGACCCTGACAACCTATATCTACTTCTCGTCCCCGGCCGGCGAGGGCAATTCGCCCGGCCCGGCCTACGGCGCGGCCTTCGTTCTGATGGTCGTGATCCTCTTCGTCAACATCGCGCTGATCCGACTGAGTCGGCGCAAGATCGGAAAGCGGTGATGGACCCGATGGAGACCCCGAGCAACGATCGCGCCGACGAGCGTGCGGTCCGCCAGGAGTGGCGCCATTCGATGGACCGCACGGCGGACCTGAAGGCCGCCGGCGACCCCACGGATCCCACCGTCCCCGCCGTAGCCGCTGAACCGCCTGCTCCGACCACTGCCGCCGACGTGCCGGCCGCACCCGCGGCAGCGCCGGAGGCCCCCGCAGCGGCGACCTCCTCATCGGGGCATCCCGCGCACGTCGCCGACCCGCGCGATCTCGTGCTCGCGATCCGCGGACTCCGCGTGTCCTTCAGCGGCAACGAGATCCTCCACGGCGTCGACATCGATGCCCCGCGCGGCGGTGTCGTCGCCCTCGTCGGTCCGTCGGGCTGCGGCAAGACAACGCTGCTACGAAGCGTCAACCGCCTGACCGAGCTGGCACCGACCGCCTCCATCACCGGCGAGGTCCAGCTCGACGGCAGCAACATCTACGACCGCGGCACCGACCTCAATCTCCTGCGCCGTCGCGTCGGGATGGTCTTCCAGCAGCCGAACCCCTTCCCCATGACGATCTTCGACAACGTCGCCTTCGCCATGCGCGAGCAGGCCAAGACGCGTCCCTCCCGCTCCTCGCTGATGCCCGCGGTGCAAGACGTGCTGCAGCGCGCGGGGCTCTGGGACGAGGTCAAGGACAACCTCGACCGTAACGCCCTGTCGCTGTCCGGTGGCCAGCAGCAGCGCCTCTGCATCGCCCGCACGCTGGCGGCCAACCCCGAGGTGATCCTGATGGACGAGCCGTGCTCGGCGCTCGATCCGCGCTCGACGGCACGCATCGAGGAGCTGATCGTGCAGCTGGCCGGCTCGCTGACCATCGTCATCGTCACCCACAACCTCGCCCAGGCCAAGCGCATCGGCGACTACGCCGCGTATCTGCTCAACGGCGACGTCATCGAGCAGGGCCTCGCCCAGCAGGTGTTCGAGGACCCCACGGAGCAGTCGACGCGCGACTTCGTCTCGGGCATGTTCGGCTAGCACCATGCGCCGCGTCCTCCCCGCCCTGCTGCTCGTCCTCGCCCTCGCGGTCCTGAGCGGCTGCGAGAGCACCTTCGACAAGGCCGCCAAGCTGCGTGCCGAACAGGGGACGATCGCGGACGTCGTGGCCGTCGACGTGCAGCAGACCGAGGGCATCACGGCCGAGACCCTCGCGATCATCCCCTCCGACGATGGTCTGATGGCCGCCGTCGTGATCGAGGTCTCCTCGACGGGGCCGGGGCTCCTGTGGGCGCCGATCGAGGTGAAGCTGCTCGACGCGGCCGGAGCCGAGGTCGGCACCAACAACGTGCCGGGCGCCGACGCGACCCTGATTCACCTGCCGTCGCTGGCCCAAGGTGAGAAGGCGCTCTACGTGAACGACCAGATCAGTATCTCCGGAACGCCCGTCGAGGCGAAGGTGACGGTCGCCGGCGCGCCGGTCACCGCGCCGCTGCTCCCCGGCCTTGCCGTCACCAACCAGCTGGTCACCGAGGACGTCTCGTTCGGCACGACCTGGACGGCGACGATCACCAACGACACCGACGTCCGCCAGGAGCAGGTGATCGTGCAGGCGATCCTGCGCGAGGGCACGACCATCACGAGCGCTGGCATCGCCATCGTGGCGGGCCTCGACCCCGGGGCCACCGCCGACGTGCAGGGGTTCTTCCTCGGCTCGGCCAAGGGTGAGCTTGAGGTGTTCGCCCCGGCCGGCAACGCGGCCGACGGCTCTGGCGCCCCCGGGGCCGAAGAGGCCGGCGACGCCACCGTCTCGATGCAGTAACGGGGATCGGGGCTACGGAACCCGGTGATAGCCTGAGGTACGTGTTCGTCCGCCTCCCCCTGCTCGTCGCCGTGCTCGTCTGCGTGCTCGTCACCGCCACCGCGGCTCCGGCGCGCACGCTCTCGCAGAACCTCACCCGGGTCGGGGTTGCGCCGGCCGAGCGCACGGAGGCGCTGGCCTCGATGGCGCGCGCCAAGGCGACCGCCAAGCAGCTGGGCGGGACGCGCGGGCAGGCCATCAACGCCGTCGTGGGCAGCCTCACGAAGATGGCCGGCCGTGCCGCCTTCACCCCCGATCTCTCGCGCATCGCCTTCCTCGAGCTGGATGCCAATACCGACTATCTGGCCACGCACGCCCTGCCCTCGTCGGGCACGCGCATCCGCATTGACGGCGTCGTCTACGAGAGCTACACCGGCCTGGGCCTGCGCATTCAGCCGCTCGGCACGTACTTCGCGATCCTCGAGCCCGGTCAGGGGATCGCCGCCGAGGGCGGCACCGGCGCGGCCATGACCAGCGCGCAGAAGATCGTCCTGGCCGTCGGCGACAGCAATGACCTGCCCTACCTCTTCCCGTACAGCGGCACGCAGCCGCCGTGGTACAGCGCGATGGCGGAGGGTGTCGCGGCATCGGCCGGCATCAGCGTGTGGAATCGCAACGGCGATGACGAGTACCTGGACCAGGCGATCCGCTTCGGCAACTCGGCGCTCGCCTTCGGCATCACGGTCGCCGACAACGGCCTCTGGTTCCCGCTGTACGTCTCGAAGCCGAACTTCCGCGTGCTCAACGGCCACCTGCAGACCGTGCTGGCGATGAACGACCTGGCGGACGCCACGGGCGACGATGCCTTCGCCGACGCCTTCAACCGCAGCGTCGCGGCCACCAAGGCCGTGCTGCCGGCGTACGACACGGGCGGCTGGGGCCGCTACGCCCCGGGACAGGACGCACCGGTCAAGTACATGAGCCTGATGGCCACGCAGCTCAAGCAGCTAGGCGACATCACCGGCGACCCCGCCTTCACCACCGTGGGCGCGGCCTTCGCAGCCGACCTGAAGACGCCCCCCGTGCTGACGGGACCGACGAAGCCCGTCAAGCCGCTGCCGCTGAAGAAGTTCAAGGACAAGCCGTTCGTCAAGCTGCTGATCAAGCGCGACAAGCCCGTCAAGCTGACCATCCGCGTCACCAAGAAGGGCGGCGGCCCCTCGGGCATCGGCCCCTTCACCGTCAACGTGGCCTCCGGCTCCGGCCGCATCAAGGTCACACTGCCCCGCAAGGCCGGCATGTACGCGATCCGCGCCGACGCGAAGGACTGGGCCGGCAACCGCGTGAAGAACGTGCTGCTCGCAGCCGTTCGCGTGAAGCGCTAGGCCACCGCTCCCGCACACGCCGCGAACGGCTGCGAGCAGCACG
>CAJCBN010000420.1 GCA_903960645.1 uncultured Actinomycetes bacterium
CGGTACGAGGTACTTGACCACGTTGGTCAGCACGGGGTAGGAGACCGGCATCGTGATCAGGACCTTCGAGTAGACGTTGGTCTTGGTCGAGTCGAGCGATCCGAAGTCCGTCGGGTAGGCGTAGTCAGACGCGGCAATCGAAGGCGTGCCGATGTCGTAGCCCGGGATCGAGATCTCGTCGGAGATGTCGATCGACGAGGAGTTCGTGACGTAGCGGATGCTCTGCGACTCATTCTTGATGTCCTCGATCTCGATCAGCAGCCGCTGCGTGCCGAAGGGATAGTCGGCAAGGGCCAGCCGGCTGTTGAACGCGCCCTGGTAGTGGGTGAGGTAGTACAGCGTGCCGTCGGATTGGAGCTCCGGCTCCTCCGTGGCCGTCCACGACGTCAGCTGCCAGGCCTCGTAGAGGTTCATGAACTCCATCGTCTTCCACGGCTCGAGCGCCTCATTCGACCAGCGCAGCCACACGTAGATATCAGCGCTGAAGCTGTTCGTCTGTGGGTCCACCGTCTGGATGTTCTGGACGTACGCGCCGATCAGCACCTCATCGTCGGCCAGTTGACGAGTGAGCTCACCGTTTCCCGTGGCCTCCGTGGCCGCCGTGGCCGCCGTGGCCGACGAGGACGACCGCGACGGGAGGGCGGCGACGCCGATCGCCGTGAGCAGCAGCATGGTGACGGCGAGCGCGAGCAGGGTGCCGCGCCGCGGCCGTGTGTCGCGGAAGCGTCCGCGGGGGATCATCGGGCCACACGGACCGGCATGGACTTCACGCCGTTTACGAAGTTGGAGCGCACGCGGCGTACGGGGCCGTTCGACTCCAGCTGCAGGTCGCGCCGCAGGAGCTCCTCGAGCAGCACGCGGATCTGAAGACGGGCGAGCCAGGCGCCGAGGCAGAAGTGCGGGCCGCCGCCACCGAAGCCGAGGTGCGGGTTCGGATCGCGCGTGATGTCGAAGGCGTGCGGGTCGTCGAAGACCGCCTCGTCGTAGTTGGCGCTCATGTACCACATCACGACCTTGTCGCCCTCGGCGATCTGCTTGCCGCGCAGCTCCGTATCCGAGAGCGCCGTGCGGCGCATGTAGAGCACCGGCGTCGCCCAGCGGATGATCTCCTCGACCGCGGCACCCATCAGCTCGGGACGCTCGCGCAGGAGCGCCAGCTGATCGGGGTTGTCGATGAACGCGCCCATCCCGTGCGTCAGCGTCGTGCGGGTCGTCTCGTTGCCCGCCAGGATCAGGATCTGGAACATGTTGCAGTACTCGAGCTCGGTCAGCCGGTCGCCGTCGACCTCGGAGTGGATCAGCCGCGAGACCAGATCGTCCGTCGGGTGCGAGCGGCGCTCCTCACCGATCTGCCGGCCGTACTCGAACACGTGGTACGAGGCCGGGCTGCCGAACGGCAGGTCCTTCGGATCGATGCCCGGCGGCAGGCTGTCGTAGTCGGGCGCGTAGTCGGGATCGTCGATCGCGATCATCTGGTTCGACAGCGTGATCATCTGCTCGGCATCGGCCGGCGGCACCCCGAGGATGTTCAAGAGGACGGTGATCGGCAGCGGCTCGGCGACGTCGAGCACCCAGTCGAACTCCCCCTGCGCAACGGCGGCATCGAGCAGGCTCGCAGCCGTCGCGCGGGCGAAGGCCTCGTGCGCGTTGATGGCCTTCGGGGTGAAGAGGGGGGAGACGACGCGGCGCAGGTGCTGATGCAGCGGCGCATCCGAGTCGATCAGGCTGCGCCGCTTCTCGAGCGACTCGGGCTCGACCTCCTCCAGCATCGTCAGGCCCTCGCCCGACGAGAAGACCTGCGGGTTCTTCGAGACTGCGACGACGTCCTCATGCTTCGTGATCGCCCAGAAGCCGTGGTTCGGTGCGGACTCGGGATGCCAATGCACGGGATCCTCGTGGCGCAGCAGCGCGAACTCATCGTGCAGCACGCGCTCCTCCCACCGCTCCGGCGTGATCAGATCGACGTGGCTGAGGTCTTCGGCGGGGGATGCCATGGGTGAAGCCTAAACGCAGAAGGCCCCCGTCCGGTGCCGGCTGAGCCGGACCGAACGGGGGCCGCATGCAGTCCGTTACGAGGCGGGAACGTCCTCGTGCAGGTAGCGCCCGATGCCCGCGTACTTCTGCGGGTTCGTGGCGCGCAGCACCAGCGCGATGACCACACCGATGGCGAAGATCACGATCGGCCACACCCACAGGTACTGGATGAACGGCACGTCCGCCGCACCGGAGAGGTCTCCGCGGAACTTGAACAGCAGGTAGACCGCGTAGGCCTGCGTGATCGCCGCGGCGATCGGAGCGACCAGCGTCTTGAACCAGTGGAAGCCGTCCTTGGCCTTCGTCAGGAAGTAATAGATGATCGCGACCGACACCAGCGCCTGGATGGCGAGGATGCCAGCGACGCCGAGCAGCGGGCTCCACGTGCCGAGCTTGAGGAGCGCACCGAGCGTCGTCGGGTCATACAGGAAGAACGCACCGACCCAGATCGTCACGAAGAGGCCGGCGACAACACCGGCGACGTGCGGCGACTTGTGCTTCGGATGCGTCTTGCCGAGTGCACTCGGGAGCACGCCCTCGCGGCCCATCGAGAACAGGTAGCGGCAGCCCGTGTTGAAGAACGCCATCTGGCAGGCAAACGAGCCCGTGATGATGAAGATGCCGAACAACGTGGTCAGCCAGCCACCGACGTACTGGTCGGACATCGGGTAGAAGATCGAGGCGATCTCACCCGCGTACTGCTGGTTGACGAGATCCGCCGAGCCCTGCTTGCCGGCAGCGGCGACGAACATCCACATCACGAACACGTACAGCACGCCGAGGCCGATCACCGAGACGTACATGGCGGGTGCCATGACCTTCTTCGGCTCCTTGGCCTCCTCCGCGTAGTTCGGCGCCATCTCGAAGCCGACCCACGACCAGAACGCCGCGAACAGGGCGATGCCCGTCGCGCCGGCCACGATCGCCATGTTGCCGCCCGAGTCAAAGACCGCCAGCGGGTTGAGCGACTCGAACACGAGTCCGTCAGGACCACCGCCCTGGACGAGCACCGCGACCGAGAAGATCAGCAGCACGGCTAGCTCGGCCACCAGAGCGATGCCGAGAATGCGAGCTGTGACCTCAATGTGGAAGAACATAAACGCGGTCATCAAGATGATGGTGCCGAACAGGAAGATCCAGACGGGAATGTCCCAGCCGAACCACTCCATCAGGTTCGCGCTGAAGAAGTACGACGTGACGCCCGTTACCGCGGCCGAGAAGACCAGGTAGCAGAAGGTCATCAGGATCGCCGTGCCCATGCCCATGACGCTGCCGAAGGCATGCGAGATGAACGAGTAGAAGCCGCCGGCGGCGGTGACGCGACGCGCCATCTCGATGTAGCCCACCGAGAAGATCGTCAGCACGATCGTCGCGAGGATGAAGGCGCCCGGCACGGCCCAACCGGCGCCGAGAATGCCGACCGGTCCGTTGAAGAGCATGGCCGAGATCGGCGCAGCTCCCGTGACGCAGCAGAAGAGCACCTGACGCGTGTTCAGGACGCCCTTCGCAAGGTGGTGTTGCCCGGTCATCGGATTGATGATGTCCGCGGCAGGAGCATTGCTCCCGGAGTCCGTAGCCAAGTCCCTCTCCTTTTTCTCCATGTCCCCTCCCCGGCCGGATGATCCGACTGCAGGACGACGCTCAGCGTAGAGGTTCGGCACCGAGGATTGCAACCCTTCCGTAGCGTCAAAGAGCGCACGGTTGTCAGCAATCCCGCGGTTTTGAAGAGGCAAATCGCGGCATTGGGCGCTATCGGTAGGATTTTCCCTGAGGAGGAGCGATGACCGGAACGCTGGATCTATCTGCCATTGAGCTGAAAGACCCCGACGTGTATTTGCACGGCGTGCCGCACGAGTCCTTTCGGCTCTTGCGTGAACACGATCCCGTGCATTGGCATCCGGAGACCGCGCCCGATCCGGGCTTCTGGGCGATCACGAAGCACGCCGACGTGGTCGCGATCTCGAAGGATCCCGAGCGGTTCTCGTCAGGCGAGCGGTTCATCTACTACGAGGAGATCCCCTCGGACGCCCTGGAGATGCGGCGCTCGATGATCGAGACGGACCCGCCGGACCATACGCGCCTGCGCCGCATCGTCAGTCCGCTGTTCACGCCGAAGATGGTCGACGCCTACCGCGGGCACACCCGCGCCGTTGCCGATCGTCTGCTCGATGCGGCCGTTGCCAAGGGCGAGTTCGACTGGGTGCACGACATCTGCGAGATGCTGCCGATCCGCGTCTTCGTCGACGTCTTCGGCGCACCCGAGTCCGACGCCGACTACCTGGCCAAGCTCGCGAACATGCTCGTCGCCATCGATGATCCCGATCTCGCACCACCGCCGGAGATGTACGAGCACGCCCGTGCTCGGGGCTACGAGGAGCACCAGCTGCCGTTCAATAGTCCGGCCGCGCTCTACCTCTTCGATTACGCGCGCGACCTGTGCGAGGCGCGTCGGCTGGATCCGCAGGACGACCTGATCACACGCCTAGTCTCGGCCGAGTGGGAGGGCGAGCGCCTCACCGACTCCGAGCTCGTCAACTTCTGCCAGCTGCTCGTCTTCGCCGGCAACGAGACGACGCGCAACTCGCTCGCAACCGGCATGCACCAGCTCATCCTCGAGCCGGAGCAGCTCGACCTGCTGGAGCGCGACCGCACGCTCATGAAGGGCGCGGTCGAAGAGATCCTGCGCTGGGCCACACCGATCTATACGTTCCGGCGCACCGCGACCGAAGACGTCGAGCTGCGCGGCCAGGAGATCCGGAAGGGCGACAAGCTGATGCTGTACTACATCAGCGCCAACTTCGACGAGGAGATCTTCGAGGACCCCGAGCGGTTCGACGTGACACGTGATGCATCAGCGCAGGTCGTCTTCGGCGGCGGTGGACCGCACTACTGCCTCGGCGCCTTCCTGGCGCGCATGCAGATCGAGACGCTCTTCACCGCCGTGCTCGACCGCGGCCTGCGCTTCGAGGTGAGCGGTCCGACCGCGCGCCTGCGTTCCAACTTCGGCAACGGCTTCAAGACGCTGCCGGTGCGCGTGGTGGCTGGACGATGACGGCTATCCTGCCGTTCATTGGTGCCCTCGGGAGGGGCGATACGAGAGGAGGCCCGGAGCATGGGCGCTGACGACTTCGATCTGCTGAAGGCGATCGACAAGGGAGAGATCCGCGAGGTCGAGGTTGCCTGGGCGGACCATCAGGGGTATCCGCGCGGCAAGCGCATCCCCGTCGAGGTCTTCCTCGGCCGGCTCGAGAAGGGCATCGGATTCGCCGATGCGTCGCTGACGTGGGACTACGCGGGCGACGTCCTCGACGGCTGCCGCGTGTCCGGCTGGGAGACGGGGTACCCCGATTTCTTCCTCATTCCCGACGTCTCGACCGCGCGCCGCCTGCCGTGGCGCGATGGCGTGGCGATCGTCCAGGGCGACGTCAAGGACCATCACGGCGATCTCATCAAGTACGCGCCGCGCAGCATTCTGCGCCGCGTCGTCGACCGGCTCGCCAAGCTCGGGTACACGGCGTCGATCGGCGTCGAGATCGAGTTCTACCTCGTCGACGACGATATCCAGCCGGCCGCCGATGGCATCCAGTGCTACTCGCTCGCCAAGGCCAACGACCTCGAGCCGATCTTCAGCGAGCTGCTCGACGGCCTGCGCGGCTTCGTCGACGTCGAGGGCTCGAACGTCGAGTACGGCCCCGCCCAGTGCGAGGTCAACCTCAACCACGGCGACCCCATCTGGGCGGCCGATCAGGCCTTCCGCATGAAGTACGGCATCCGCGAGGTCGCGCGTCGCCACGGCGTCACGGCGACCTTCATGGCGAAGCCGTTCAACGGCCAGTCCGGCTGCTCCATGCACCTGCACGTGTCGCTCCGGAAGGACGGCAAGCCCGTCTTCGCCCCGGTCGATGGCTCCGAGTCGGAGACCGCACGCTGGGCGATCGGCGGCATGATGGAGCACCTCGCCGGCATCACCCTGCCGGGCGCGCCGACCGTCAACTCGTACAAGCGCTTCGAGGCGGGCAGCTTCGCACCGACCACGGCCACGTGGAGCCGCGACAACCGCACCTGCGCGATCCGCTCGCTGATCGAGGGCGAGAACTCCACCCGCATCGAGTTGCGCACCGGGGCCTCTGACGCCAACCCGTACTGGGCGATCGCCGGCATGCTCGCCGCCGTCTGCGCCGGCATCGAGAGCAAGGCCGATCCGGGCACCGTGATGAGCGGCAATCTGTACGAGTCGGGCGTCGCCCTGCCGACCACGCTGATCGAGTCGGTGGCCGCCTTCAAGGCCGACACGACGATTCAGGCGATACTTGATGCAGACGTGTGCAACGACCTCTGTGTGATCTCTGAGCGCGAGTGGAACGCGTTCGTCTCGGCCGTCACGCAGTGGGACTACGACCGCTACCTGAAGATCGTCTGACCGGAGGAGCCACCATGGCCGCTGTCGAGAAGCCCAAGAGGACCACTGCCAAGGCGAAGCCGGCTGCTGCCGCCAAGCCGAAGGCCGCTGCTGTGGCGAAGCCCAAGGCCGCGCCCGCCAAGGCCGCTGCGGCGAAAGTCGTGCCGAAGTACAAGGCGGCCACGGTCACCAAGGAGCGGCGCCGCAAGCTCGTGCCGCGTCCCACCGTCCATCCGGGTGCGCTCGCGCAGGCGCGTGCCTTCCCGGTGCTCGAGTCGATCTTCACGCGCCGCTCGCGGCGCTTTGCGCTCGGCGCCGAGCTGACGGGTCCGCTGGCCTTCAAGTCGGACAAGGAGCCGATCCCCCTCGCGTATGAGGAGGAGGCAATCCTCGTCGCCGCCGCGACCGGGATCTCCGGCATCGCCACGGAGGAGTGGCCGTTCCTCGATGACGATGGTGATTCCACCAGTGGCGACAAGATCGGCTCGTTCACGGGCCGCACCTACCCCTCGCCGCTGGCCAATCACAACGTCGAGTTGTTCTGGACCAACGACGACGGCGTCTTTGCGCTGCCGCAGCGTGACGTGCGCCCGGTCAAGCACAACCAGCTGGCCGACGAGAACGCGCCCAACGAGCTGTACCGCCAGGCCGTCAAGCTCGACGACAAGCGCCTGCACATCCCGCGCGATCGTCCGAACCTGTTCGCGTTCAACCACCGCATCCCGAACGCGCAGGGCACGTCGCTGTTCATGCCGATCACGGACATCACGCGCCAGTGCATCTCCGCGATGCTGCTCTACTTCGACGCGCCGCACGGCTACTACCTCGTCGATCCCCACCTGAACGGCGATCCGCTCCGCGAGTACGTCAAGAGCGGCCTCCTGGATCCGGCGCACGCCGTGGACTTCTGGGAGTTCGAGCGCTGGCAGATGGTCGATGCGAACGGCGTGGAGCAGGGCCTGATGGTCGGCAACCTGATGCACGCGACGCAGGCGATGGGCCTCGGCGGTCATCCGTTCAACGGCGGCAAGGGTCGCGTCACGATGGGCGGCGAGAAGTACTGGCACGACATCGGCGGCAAGGGCCCGTGCGGGTCGCTCGGCTTCGAGATGCTCGAGATCCCCTCCGATGCACCGCTTGGTGCCGGCGAGGCCGTACCGGTCGGACTCAAGGGCGTGGTCGAGGCGGCGATGCCGCCGTTCCAGAAGAACATGGACAAGGCCGTCGACAGCGTCGTCGACATCCGCTGGGGCAAGAAGGGCCTGTTCGAGGACGACACGCGTCCGATCCCGTGGATCAACCGCAAGGTCATCGACCAGA
>CAJCBN010000421.1 GCA_903960645.1 uncultured Actinomycetes bacterium
ACGCGGCCTCGGGGGGCGAGCTGTCCCGCGTCGCGCTCGCGCTGCGCGTTGCCGCGCACGACCACGCTGCGGTCCCGACACTCGTCTTCGACGAGGTCGACGCCGGGGTTGGTGGCGCCACCGCGGTCGCCGTCGGTCAGAAACTGCGTGAGCTGGCCGGCTCCACGCAGGTGATCGTGATCACGCACCTCGCGCAGATCGCCGCGCTCGCGGACCGTCACTACCGCGTGCTGAAGGTCGCCGGCGATCCCACGGAGACGACGATCGAACTGCTCGATGACTCCGGCATCGACGCCGAACTGGCCCGGATGCTCGGCGGCGACGCCTCGGCGGCCGAGGCCCTCGAGCTGGCGCGCCGGCTGCGGACGCGCGCCTGATGCGCATCGTCGACCTCACGCAGCCGCTGTCGCCCACCACCGCGCCGTGGCCGGGCGAGCCGCCGCTCCGCTTCGAGGAGCAGGCCAACGTGCCAGCCGACGGCTACTACGCGCGACGTATCGACCTCCACGAGCACACGGGGACGCACTTCGATGCGCCGGCGCACTTCGTCGAGGGCGGTGCCACCGTCGACGAGATCGCCGCGGGTCGGCTCGTCGTCCCTGCTCGCGTCGTCGACGTGTCCGGCCAGGTCTCCGAGAATCCGGACTACGCGGTCTCCGCCGACGACATCCTCGCCATGGAGCGCAAGCACGGCGACCTCGCGCCCGGCGAGGCCCTGCTCGCGCTGACCGGCTGGGACATGCACCTCGCCGATCCGGCCCGCTACGTCGGTGACCTGCGCTTTCCCGGCTTCGGTGCCGACGCGGCGGAGCTGGCCGTCGAGCGCGGCCTCGCCGGTATCGGCATCGACACGCTCTCGGTGGATCGCGGCTGCGACGAGACGTACCCCGTCCACCTGGCGGTGCTGGGCGGCGGGCTCTGGCAGCTCGAGGGTCTCGTCGGCCTCGACCTGATTCCGGCGGTCGGCGCGATGCTGATCGTCGGCGTGCCGCCGCTGGTCGGCGCCTCGGGCTTCCCGGCCCGCGTGCTCGCCCTCGTCCCGTGAGGCGTCCGCTGCATGGCATCCGACACCCCGGCTAGTGTCCACAGCGTCAGTCCACGGAGGAATCAGATGGCGGAGACCAAGACCCGGTACGTGTTCATCACCGGCGGTGTCGTCTCCTCCCTCGGCAAGGGCATCACCGCCGCCTCCCTCGGTCGCATCCTCAAGAGCCGCGGCCTGCGCGTCGCCGTGATCAAGCTCGACCCGTACATCAACGTGGACCCGGGCACGATGAGCCCCTTCCAGCATGGCGAGGTCTTCGTCACGGAGGACGGCTCCGAGACCGACCTCGACCTCGGCCACTACGAGCGCTTCATCGACGAGAACACGTCGAGCCTCTCGAACGCGACCGCCGGCGCGATCTACGACAGCGTGATTCGCCGCGAGCGCCGCGGCGAGTACCTCGGCTCCACGGTGCAGGTCATCCCGCACATCACCGACGAGATCAAGCGCCGCGTCACGCGCGTGTCCGAGGCCGAGGCCGTCGACGTCGTGCTCGTCGAGATCGGCGGCACCGTCGGCGACATCGAGAGCCTGCCGTTCCTCGAGTCGATTCGCCAGCTGCGTAACCAGGTCGGCAAAGACAACGTCTGCTACGTCCACTGCACGCTCGTGCCGATGGTCGAGGCCGCCGGCGAGCTGAAGACCAAGCCGACGCAGCACTCCGTCAACGAGCTGCGCCGCATCGGCATCACGCCCGACATCGTCGTCTGCCGCGCCTCGCACCGCATCACGCGCGACCTGAAGGACAAGATCGCGCTGTTCGCCGACCTCGACCCGGGCCGCATCCTGGCCTGCGAGGACGCCGCCAACATCTACCGCGTGGCGCTCGCGCTGCACGATCAGGGCTTCGATGATCTCGTGCTCGACGGCTTCGGCATCACCGCGCCGGCGGCCGACATGAACGAGTGGTCGGCCCTCGCCGACCGCGTCGACGCGCTTGAGGGCGAGGTCCGCATCGCGATCGTCGGCAAGTACATCCAGCTGCAGGACGCGTACCTGTCGGTCGTGGAGGCGCTCAAGCACGGCGCGATTCACCACGGGGCCGTCCTCAAGCTGGTCTGGCTCGACGCCGAGGCGGTGCTGCGTGGCGAGGCCCGCGAGGAGCTGGCCTCCGTCGATGGCGTGCTGATTCCCGGCGGCTTCGGCGGTCGCGGCATCGAGGGCAAGATCGCGGCGACGCGCTTCGCCCGCGAGCATCAGGTGCCCTTCCTGGGCGTCTGTCTCGGCATGCAGATCGCCGTCGCCGAGTTCGCCCGCGACGTGGCCGGCATGCCCGGTGCCAACTCGACCGAGTTCGATCCCGAGACGCCCTACCCGATCGTCGATCTTCTGCCGGAGCAGAAGGACGTGCTCGACATGGGCGGCACCATGCGCCTCGGTGCCGAGGCAGTCGTCCTCAAGCCGGGCACGAAGGCTCACGCCGCGTACGGCGAGGAGACGATCTACGAGCGCCATCGCCACCGCTACGAGGTGTCGAACCTGCTGCGCCCGCAGCTCGAGGCGCAGGGACTGATCGTCTCCGGCACCTTCGCGCACAAGGATCTCGTCGAGATCGTCGAGCTGCCGAACCACCCGTGGTTCGTGGCCAGCCAGTTCCACCCCGAGTTCAAGTCGCGCCCGACGCGTCCTGCCCCGCTGTTCCGCGACTTCGTCGGCGCCGCGATCGCCTTCCGCGACAGCGTGCCGGCTGAGACGCGCTCCGCGGCCGGCACCAGCGCCGCGGCCTAGCCGTGGCCGCGACGCTCGAACTGTTCCTCGAGCTCGCCCGCCTGTCGACGCCGCCCGGCCGCGAGCGCGCTGCGATCGACCACGTGCGCGCGGAGCTGGCGTCGTTCGGGGTGGACGCGGTCGAGGACGACGCCGGTGCGCAGCTCGGCGGTGACGCCGGCAACCTCTACGCGCGCATTCCGGCGACGGCGCCCGGCACGCCGCTGTTCTTCAACGCGCACGTCGATACCGTCCCGCCGACGGCGCCGATCGATCCCATCATCGAGGGCGCCTACGTCGTCAATCGCCATCCGACGATCCTCGGTGCCGATAACAAGGCGACGGTGGCCGGCATGATCGACGGCATCCGCCGTGTGGTGCAGGAGGGGATCCCACACGCCGGCATCGAGCTCGTCATCAC
Source organism: uncultured Actinomycetes bacterium (assembly GCA_903960645.1). Taxonomy (GTDB): domain Bacteria; phylum Actinomycetota; class Thermoleophilia; order Gaiellales; family F1-60-MAGs149; genus F1-60-MAGs149. Next base: position 3,174 of record CAJCBN010000421.1, read on the forward strand.
GGTGCAGGAGGAGATCGGCCTGCTCGGTGCCAAGGCCTTCGACTGCGACCGCCTCGCGGCGCGCGTCGGCTACGTCTACGACGTCGACGGCGCTCCGGGGGCCATGACGATGCGCGCGCCGAGCCAGATCACCATGGACGTCGAGTTCCACGGGCGCTCCGCTCACGCCGGCATGGATCCCGAGCAGGGGCGCAACGCGATCCACGCCGCGGCGCTCGCGCTGGCGCGACTTCCGATGGGGCGCGTCGCCCCGGGGGCCTCGCGCAACGTGGGCGTCATCGCGGGCGGCACGCAGCGCAACGTCGTGCCGGACCGCTGCAGCCTGCAGTTGGAGGTCCGCAGCCTCGACGATGCCCACGTGGTCGTGCTGGCACAGGAGATGGTCGATGCCGTCAACGCCGCGGCGGCCGAGGCGGGCTGCTCCGTCGAGATCGCGCAGACCCGTGAGTACACCGCCTACGCCTTCGGCGAGGACGACGAGGTCGTGCAGATCGCGCGGCGTGGGCTTGCCGCGGCCGGCTGCCCGCCTCGCGAGATTGAGACGGGTGGTGGCGCCGATGCGCACGCCTTCAACGAGCGCGGCCTGCAGTGCCTCAACCTGTCGAGCGGCATGGAGGCCATCCATACGCCCGACGAGCGCATCGAGATTCGGCACGTGGAGGCGCTCTCGCGCATCACGGTCGAGCTGATCCGCGCCGCTGCTGCCTGACCACACGGTGCGTCGGCGGCGGTTCTCGGCGCGTCTGCCCGCTAGCATCCGCAGGTCCCATCGTTCGCAGCCATACCCCCGGAGGTGCTCAGATGCGCGTAGGTGTCGTCAAGGAGATCAAGAAGGACGAGTACCGCGTCGCGCTGACGCCGGCAGGAGCTCGCGAGCTGGTCGGTCGCGGCCACGATGTCGTCGTGGAGACGACGGCCGGTGCCGGCAGTTCCTTCTCCGATGAGGCCTACGTCGCCGCGGGCGCCACGATCGCCTCCTGCGAGGACACCTGGGCCAGCTGCGACATGGTGATGAAGGTCAAGGAGCCGCTCGAGCCGGAGTACAGCCGCATCCGCGAGGGTCAGATCCTCTTCACCTACCTGCACCTCGCCCCCGACGAGACGCTGACCAAGGCGCTGATCGGCACGGGCGCCACCTGCATCGCGTACGAGACCGTCGAGACTGACGATCGCAAGCTACCGCTGCTCGCGCCGATGAGCGAGGTCGCCGGTCGCCTGGCCCCGCAGATGGGCGCGCACTGCCTCGAGAAGCCCAAGGGTGGCCGTGGCATCCTGCTGGCCGGCCTGCCGGGCGTCGCCCCGGCCAAGGTGGTCGTGCTCGGTGGCGGCATCGTCGGCTACAACGCCGCGCTGATCGCGGTCGGCATGCAGGCTGACGTCTGGGTGCTGGAGCGCTCCGTCGATCGTATGCGCGAGCTCGAGAACATGATGGACGGCCGCATCACGCTGGAGATCTCCAACCAGCAGATGGTCGAGGAGGCGATCTCGAACGCCGACATGGTGATCGGCGCCGTGCTCGTCGCGGGCGCCCGCGCGCCGCGCCTCGTCACGAAGGACATGCTCAGCGGCATGAAGGAGGGCGCCGTCCTCGTCGACGTCGCCATCGATCAGGGCGGCTGCTTCGAGACCTCGAAGGCCACCACGCACTCCGATCCCACCTACGTCGTCGACGGCGTCGTCCACTACTGCGTGGCGAACATGCCGGGCGCGGTGCCGATCACCTCGACGCGCGGCCTCACCAACGTGACGCTGCCGTACGCCGAGCTCCTCGCCGACAAGGGCCTCGATGAGGCGATGCGCTTCTCGAAGCCGCTGGCCCGCGGCGTCAACGTGATGGCCGGCAAGATCACGAACCAGCCGGTCGCCGAGAGCCACGGCCTGCCGTACACGCATCTCAGCGACCTGATCGACGGAGTCGCCCCGGGCCTCTGATCCCGCTGGTGGTTCAACGTTGCTTTGGTGCCAGGCACCAATGCAAAGCTGAACCACCACGAGTGTCGGCGGAGGGGGGATAGAGGTTTGCTTTGGTGCCTGGCACCAATGCAAAGCTGAACCACCGTGGGGGATGTCGGAGGGACGCGGGGCGGGGGAGCGAACTTCCCCGTTATGCAGGACCCGCGGATTACGGATTTCCTTACGTCGCTGCAGCTTGAGCGCGATGCGTCGCCGCACACGATCACGGCGTACCGCACCGATCTCGCCGATCTGCAGACGTACCTGACGGCGCGCGGGCTGGAGCTCGATGCCGTCACCGGGCAGGATCTCGAGCCCTTCGCGCTGGAGTTGCGGGAGCGGGGGCTGGCGCCCGCGACCGTGCGGCGACGCCTGGCGGCGGCGCGCTCGCTGCTGCGTCACCGCACGCGCGAGGGTGCACGGACCGCGGGTGTGCGCGACGTGCCGCTGCCCAAGGCGCCGCAGGCGCCACCGCACGCGCTCACCTCGGAGCAGACGATCCTGCTCGTCGAGCACCCGGACGCCACGCCGCTCGGGCTGCGTGATCGCGCGGTCCTCGAACTGCTGTACGGCGCCGGTCTGCGCGTCTCCGAGCTCTGTGGCCTGCGGCCCGGCGACCTCGACGCCGAGCTCGGTCTGGTGCGCGTGCTCGGCAAGGGCGGCCGCGAGCGGGTCGTGCCGTGCGGCGGACAGGCGGTGCGCGCGGTCGAGCGGTATCTCGCGCGCAGCCGCACGCACCTCGGTACCCGGCAGGACCCTGATGCGCTCCTCATCAACAACCGGGGTGGTCGCCTGACACGTCGCGGCGTGTTCCTGATCGTCCGGCGCCACGCCGAGCCGCTCGACCTGCCGGAGTGGGTCGGGCCGCACGCGTTACGCCACGCCTTCGCGACGCACCTCGTCGAGGGTGGGTGCGACCTGCGTACCGTCCAGGAGCTGCTCGGTCACCAGCGCATCGCGACGACGGCGATCTACACGCACGTCGCAGGTACGCACCTGCGCGAGACGTTTCTGTCTGCGCATCCGCGTGCTCGGGCGGCGTAAGCGCGTTACGTGCACGCATCCGTTTGAGCATCGTGATGAACGGATCCAGTCGCGTGGTCATCGATCGGCGAGCGTACGGGCGTGGACACGCAATTCACCGACCACGCGCGTCAACGCTTGCGCGAAAACCATGTTGCTAGCGAGGCGGCGCAACTCACCATTGAGCAGCCTGACCGCGAGGCCGTGTTGCACGCGGGGCGCTGGAACGAGCGCCTGCACGGCGTTCGGCGTTTTGGTGATCGCGAACTGCACGTGATCTGGATGCGCCGACAGCGCGAGCTCGTGGTGTTCACCGTCTGGTGGCGGCGTATTCGGCGGACGCGAAAAAGGGAACACCGATGAAGTACTCTCAGCTCGTGATGATCAGCGCATACACCGTTCCGGAGGATGGGATCCTCATGATCAACATCGCTGCCGGTGAGATCGATGGTTCGGAGGAGATCGAGCCCTGTGTCGCCGTCGTCGATCTCGACGTGGACGATCGGGTGCTCGGCATTGAAGTGCTCGACCAGAGTAAGTTCGACCTTGACGTCGTCGCCGCCGAGTTCGGGATTGCAGAACTCGTGCCTCAGATCCGCGCCGCAATCGCCGTCGCCAAGCCCGGCCCGTAGGCACACCCGGCTAGGCTGGGGGCATGCCCGAGTTGCCCGAGGTCGAGACCGTCCGCCGTCGGCTGCTGCCGCACGTGGAGGGCAAGACGATTCGGAGCGTCGAGGTGCGCGACACCCGACTGGTCGGCCGTGATGATCCGCGGCGCGTCGAGCAGCGCCTCGCGGGCCGTACGCTGATCACTCTGGATCGGCGGGGCAAGTACCTGCTGCTCCGCCTCGACGGCGGCGAGACGCTGATTTCGCACCTGCGGATGACCGGCAACTGGCTGGTCGTCGGAGGTGACGAGCCGTCGCACACGCGCGCGGTGATCACGCTGGCCGACGGCACCGCCGTCGCCTACGCCGACGCGCGGCGCTTCGGCACGTGGGACCTCCTCACCGACGCGGATACCGCCGCGTACCTCGCCGCCCGGCTCGGCCCCGAGCCGATCGACGCCGACTTCGATGGCGCCGTGTTGCAGGCCGCGTTCCGCGGACGGCAGGCACCCGTCAAGGCGCTGCTCCTCGACCAGCGTCTCGTCGCCGGCGTCGGCAACATCTACGCCGATGAGGCGCTCAACGCCGCCTGCATCCACCCGGACCGTCCGGCCGGCCGGCTGACGCGCCCACAGTGCGACCGCCTCGCCGCCACGGTGCGGACGGCGCTCGAGGAGGGCATCCGTGCGCAGGGCTCCTCGATCCGCGACTTTCGCTCGCCCGATGGCGGCTACGGCTCGATGCAGGAGCGCTTCCGCGTCTACGGCCGCGACGGCGAGCCATGCCTCGCGTGCGGCACCGAGATCGTCAAGACCCGCTGCGCCGGCCGGGGCACGCACGTGTGCCCGGTCTGCCAGCCCAAGCCGCGTCGATCCCGGGGAATGCGGCGCCCCCGAACCACGTTGGAGCAAGTGTGAAAAAGGTCGAGTTCTATTCCGCTGATTGGTGCCCCTTCTGCCTGCGCGCCAAGGCGCTGCTCAAATCCCGGGGGATCGAGTTCGAGGAGATCAACGTCGATCGCGTTCCCGGCTTCCGCGAGCAGCTGGTGGAGATGACGGGCCGGATGACGATCCCGCAGATCATCATCGACGGCACGCCCGTCGGCGGGTACGACGACATCGCCGCGCTGGACCGCGCCGGCGAGCTGCTCCCGCTCGTTCAGGACTAGCCCTCGGTGGCGACCGCCTTCGCGGCCGACGCGATCGTCCTGCGGAGCTTCCGCACGGGCGAGGCCGACCGCGTGGTGCACCTGCTGACCCCGGACCACGGCCGCGTCAACGTGATCGCCAAGGGCGCGCGCAAGACGACGGCCAAGATGGGCGCGCGCCTCGAGCCGATGACGCGCATCGAGGCGATGATCCAGCCGGGCAAGGGCGACCTCGCCACGATCACGGGCGCGCACGTGCTCTGGTCGGGCGATGAGCTGCGCCGCGATGCGGTGCGGGTGCTCGCCGCGACCGGCGGCATCGAGGCCGTCGTGCGCCTGTTCCCCGAGCCCGAGCCGGACCAGCGCCTGTTCGACGGCCTCGCGCGCTACCTCGTGGCGCTGACGGAGCCGCTCGGTGATGACGTCCGCGGCGGCGCCGACGTGCTCACGCTCGCCTTCGTCCTCAAGCTCCTCGCCCTCGCGGGCTGGCGTCCCGAGGTCGCAGCCTGCGTGGGCTGCGGCGGCACGGTCGAGGTGTACGACGCCGCGGCCGGGTGCGCCTTCTGCAGCGCCTGCGGCAGCGGCATCGCGCTCGACCAGGCCACGGCGACCGCCGCCGCGCGCCTGCTC
>CAJCBN010000422.1 GCA_903960645.1 uncultured Actinomycetes bacterium
CCTCTCGCTCGAGCTCGGCCGGCGCGTCGGCCCGAGCGGCGAGGTGATCGGCGTCGACTTCTCCGACGGCATGCTCGAGATCGGCCGCCGCAAGGTCGTCCGCAAGGGACTCGACCAGGTGTCGCTGATCAACGGCGATGCGCTCGACCTGCCGTTCGAGGATGACCGGTTCGCCGCCGCCACCGTCGCGTTCGGCATCCGCAACGTCGCCGATCTCACGGGCGGACTGCGTGAGCTCGCCCGCGTCGTGCGACCCGGCGGCAAGGTCGTCTGCCTGGAGATCACCACGCCCGAGTCGGGACCGCTCGCCGGCTTCCACCGGCTCTGGTTCGATCGTGTCGTACCGGGTATCGGACGCGCCATCGACCGCAAGGGCGACTCCGCCTACACCTACCTGCCCGCCTCCGTTCGGCGCTTCCCCGGTCCCACGCCGCTGGCGCACGTCATGTACGAGGCCGGCCTGCGCGATGTGCGCTTCCGCACCCTCGGCGGCGGCATCGTCGCCCTTCACGTCGGCACCGTGCCGCGGGTTGACGCATGAGCACCGCCACGCTCACCGACCTGCTCGCCCTGCCCGGCATCCGCGAGTACCTCATCCGCGTTGAGCGGCGCCTCGGCGACGACGTGGCCTGGGCCGGCGGCTCGACGGCCGCCACGGCCTCCGACACGCTGACGGCCGGAGGCAAGCGGCTGCGGCCGCTGCTCGTCCTCCTGTCGGCGCCGCCCGCCGGCCAGGAGACGGACGATCTCGTCCGCGCCGGTAGCGCCGTCGAGCTCGTCCACATGGCCACGCTGGTCCACGACGACGTGCTCGACCACGCCGCGCTGCGCCGTGGTCGGCCGACCGTCTGGGCGCAGCACGGCGACAAGGTGGCCGGGGCGACCGGCGACTTCCTGTTCGCCCGCGCCTTCGCCGTCCTCGCCGAGGCCGGCGACCTCGAGTGCCTGTCCCTGCTGGCTCAGGCCGCGCTCGGACTGTCCGAGGGCGAGGCGCTGCAGATGGAGCAGACCCGCAATCCGGCGACGACGCCCGAGCAGTACTTCGAGCGCTGCACCCTCAAGACCGGTCGCCTGTTCGCGGCCGCCTGTGGTCTTGGCGGCCGGCTCGGTGGGCTGTCGTCGGCCGACGCCGAGGCGCTCGCCGACTACGGCCGGCTGCTGGGCATCGCCTTTCAGGTCGCCGATGACATCCTCGACTGCAGCGGTAGCTCGGTGGCCACCGGCAAGGTGCTCGGCACGGACCTGATCGGGGGCACCGCCACGCTGCCCCTCCTTCTTGCCGCGCGGCTCGACGAGGACATCGCCGCAGCGCTGCGCAGCCAGCCGCCCGCCGACGAGGTGCTGCCGCTCCTGCAGCGCGTCGCCGCCACCGGGGCGCTCGACGAGGCGCGGGAGACCGCGCGTGACCTCGTGCGCGCCGCGGAGGAGACGCTGGATCGGATTCAGGGAGACCTCGACACGGCACCGCTGCGGATGGTCGTCCGCGGTGTGGTCGATCGCGATACCTAGGACAGGACACCATGGCCACCACCACCCGAACTACGGCACTGCAGGAGATCCGCGAGAAGGTCGTGGCGGGCGAGCGCCTTGACCTCGACGACGGCATCACGCTCCTCGAGTCGCACGACATCCTCGAGCTGGGCGAGCTGGCCGACCTTGCTCGCCGTAACCGCGGCGGCACCGACGAGGTCTTCTTCGTCAACAACCTGTACCTCAACTACACGACGATCTGCCGCGTCAAGTGCAAGTTCTGCGCCTTCGCCCGCACCTCCAAGCAGGCGGACGCGGTCATGTGGGACATCCCAGACCTCGTCGCGCACGCCCAGCGCGTCCGCGAGGATCAGGAGTTCACGGAGATCCACATGGTCGGCGGCGAGAACCCGCACCTCGACTTCTCGTACTACACCGACATCACGCGGGCCCTCAAGGAGGGCCTGCCCGGCGTCGACCTCAAGCTGTTCACCGCCTCCGAGATCCACCACATGACCCGCTCGTGCGACATGACGCACGAGGAGGTGCTGCGCGAGCTGATCGCCGCCGGCCTCGATACGCTGCCGGGCGGCGGTGCCGAGGTCTTCGCACCCCGCGTGCGCAAGATCATCGCGCCGGGCAAGGAGCCGGGCGCGCAGTGGCTCGAGACGCACCGCATCGCCCACGGATTGGGCCTCAAGACGCACTGCACGATGCTCTACAACCACGTCGAGACGTACGAGGAGCGCATCGAGCACCTGCTCGCACTGCGCGATCTGCAGGACGAGACCGGCGGTTTCATGGCCTTCATCCCGCTGCCGTTCCACCCGCAGAACACGGTGTTCGAGCGGCGCGGCTGGAAGTTCTCGACCGGGCAGGACGACCTCAAGATGCTCGCCGTCTCGCGGCTGATGCTCGACAACATCGAGCACGTCAAGGCGTACTGGATCATGATCTCCACGCCGCTCGCCCAGGTCGGCCTGTCCTTCGGGGCCAACGACATCCAGGGCACCGTCGTCGAGGAGAAGATCGCCCACGCCGCCGGTGCCATCACGCCGACCGAGGAGAAGATCGCGGACCTCGTCCGCGTGATCCAGGAGGCCGGCAAGATCCCGGTGCAGCGCGACACGTTCTACAACGAGCTGCGGCGGTGGGACCCGTGAACCCGCTCCGCGTCGGCCGCGTCGATTTCATCAACACGTTCCCGCTGGCGTGGTCGCTCGAGCATCGGCTCGAGCCCGGCATGATCGAGGAGACCCTCGGCGTGCCCACGCAGCTCAACGCGCTGCTCGCCGCCGGCGAGCTCGACGTCGCCAACGTCTCCAGCATCGCGTACGCCCAGCACGCCGAGGACTGGATCCTGCTCCCGTCGATGTGCATCGCCTCCGAGGGTGAGGTCGACTCCGTCAACCTCGTCACCGACGTGCCGCTGCCGGCGATCCAGTCGATCGCCGTGACCAGCAAGAGCGCCGCCTCGGTTGCGCTCGTGCAGGTGCTGTTCCCTCGGGCCGAGATCCGGGCGGAGGGCGCCACCGCCGACGCCACGCTGCTGATCGGCGACGAGGCGCTGCGCTCTGCGATCGACGATCCGACGCCGCATCATGACCTCGGCGAGCTCTGGCTCGAGCGCACCGGCCTGCCGATGGTCTTCGCCGTCTGGGCCGCCCGTCGCACGGTTGACAGCGAGCGCCTGCTCGCGCTCGACCACGCGCTCGCCTCCGCCGTGGCCGACGCCTCCGAGCACGCCGCCCTTGTCGCCGAGGCGGCCGCCGCACGCTACGGCTTCCCGGCTGGCTTCCTCGCGCGCTACTTCGAGCACCTCCAGTACCGCTTCACCGACCGCAAGCGCGAGGGATTGCAGCGATACTTCGAATTGGCCGCAGAGGCCGGCATCATCGAAACCGCCCCCGCGCTCGTCTTCGCCGGGGCCCGCCACCACGGAGCGCAGGCGTAATGGCCGTCGTCGACACCACCCGGACCGTCAGCGAGATCCTCACCCGCACGCTCGACGGCGAGCGTCTCTCCGACGCCGACGCGCTGACGCTGATGCAGTCGCGCGACCACGTCGCGATCGGCACCGCCGCCAACGAGATCCGCAACCGCAAGGCGAATCCCGGCGAG